>NZ_JBPWAP010000021.1:0-84523 GCF_051776705.1 Bacillus cereus group sp. BceL291
GGTCGTGCTCTTTTAATTGGCGAACAAATTACTCCTTCAGGTAAGCGTTTCGATATTCAACTGAAAGGTTCTGGCCCTACTCCCTATTCACGCCGAGGAGATGGTCGTGCTGCACTCGGTCCGATGCTACGTGAATATATTATTAGCGAAGCAATGTATGCACTCGATATTCCAACTACCCGCAGTTTAGCAGTTGTCACAACCGGTGAACCAACATATCGTGAAACAAAGTTACCTGGAGCAATTTTAACTAGAGTAGCTAGTAGCCATATACGCGTCGGTACATTTCAATATGCTGCAGCTCGTGGTTCAATAGAGGACCTGAAATCACTAGCTGACTATACGATAAAAAGGCATTACCCAGAAATTGAATCCCATGAAAACCGATATACTGCATTACTACAAGCAGTCATTAAAAGACAAGCTAGTCTTATCGCAAAATGGCAACTTGTTGGATTTATTCACGGTGTAATGAACACTGACAATATAACGATCAGTGGCGAAACAATTGATTACGGTCCTTGTGCATTTATGGACAATTACGACCAAGGAACCGTATTTAGCTCTATTGACACACAAGGTCGTTATGCATATGGAAATCAACCATATATGGCCGCATGGGATCTCGCACGACTAGCAGAATCTTTAATACCGATTCTGCACGAAGATGATGAAGAAGCACTAAAAATCGCTCAAGACGAAATTTCGAAATTTAGCGTACAGTATGAAAACAATTGGTTCCTTGGAATGAAAAAGAAATTAGGACTATTTAGCAACGAAGAACAAGATCAATCACTTATTGAGCAACTTTTAAAAATGATGGAGAAATATAAAGCAGATTACACTAATACATTCCGTTCATTAACTCTTGATACGTTAGAAAATATCCCTCTATTCGATAGTCCTAAATTTAAAGAATGGTACAAACTGTGGCAATCTCGATTAGAAAAACAAGAAGAATCGAAAGAAAACGCCTACGAGATGATGAAAAATAATAACCCATCAATCATCCCGAGGAACCACCGTGTAGAAGAAGCACTAGAAGCAGCTGTTACAAATGACGACTATAGCGTAATGGAGAAACTTCTTGAAGCTTTATCAAATCCTTATGCGTATTCTACAGATCAAGAAGAATACTGCATTCCGCCTGCACCGACGAATCGCCCTTATCGTACTTTTTGTGGGACTTGATTAAAAATTTGTTTTTATTTTAACCCAAAATTTATTAAGTTAACTATTAATCACAAACTTAAAAGTTGCTTTCAATATTGAAAGCAACACATTTAGTATCCAACCTTAAACAAGTCACAAATTATAATTTGTGACTTGTTTAATTACCCACGTTCAATAGAAGGTTTGTTTTGCAGGCATCGTTGTATCTTCAGAGACAGCATATGGATTTTCATTAGGTTTTATAATTATAAACGTTCCACCATATCCACTGTGAGCTAATTTATTGCAAAGACCTTCTACCATAAAACCCCATAACTCCAGCTGCTATTCCCATTATAGATAATCCAAGTTTTTTCTTTATTTTAATGCTTCTTTTTCAAATATTCTCTTTTTTATTTCATAACTCATAAAAAAATACTTTTCTGCTTTTTCTATATTACCTACTTTATGAAACTCTAATGCCAGACTTTCAGTATATTCGTGAATATACTCCGATAAATTTTTTCTTTCGAAGTAAGAAAAACCTTCAAGAATAATTTTTTCTATTTTTTCTACCTCTAAATGCTGACAAAATCCCTTTAGAATTAAAAAGTGATATCTATATTCATCATTTTTTAATTCCTCACAAACCTTCAATCCACTTTCAATTAATTCCTTCGCTTTTTCTATTTCACCTAATTTATAATATTCTCTTGCCTCTAAAAAGATTGCCTTATAATGAGTAGGCATTTTTTTAGAAACCTCAGATAAGTGTCTAATTGCTAAAACTGAAAGATTTTGACTCGCATACAATAAACCTAAATTATGTCTGATTCTTAATACTAACATTTCTGCATCATTTTTTTGTAAAATGTTTATTGCTGACGCAATATATTCCTCACCTTTATCATGCTGCTTTAATTCCGAAAAAGATAATCCTAATATATTTTCGCACAGCGCTATGTTCACTTCATACCCTGCTTGTTTAACAAAGATATCTCTTGCCTTTGAAGCGTATTCAATAGCTGAATATGCGTAATGCAAGTGGTATTTTAATATAGCAACTCTATAATTAAACTCTGCATATTCAATTTCATCTGAAATATGCTCTAATAACCCTTCAGCTTTTTCAAAATAGTTGCTAGCTTCACTATAATTAGTAAGAATTGTATAATGAATGGCTTTGAATAAATAATAATAATAATTAGAATATTCATCATTTGGTTTAGGCAATGCATCTATTTTATCAAAAGCTTTTTTCAAATTACCTAAACCATCTATTAGCACTTTATATCGAAATTCTAACAGATAATAGTGAAATGAAACCTTTATATCTGATTCGATAATATAAAGCTTTTTATCGATCTCTTCTTTTAATTTTTTTGCTTCACTTATACGTTGAGCTCTAATATCTCGATACCAATCATTCAGCATCTTATTAATTAATTCATTGCCAGTGATTTGTATATTCATCAAATCCACTCTCCTTCTTTTAATTATCATAAAAATAACATAATTCGATTATTTATATCTATCTATATATATATTTCTCAACAATTGAACGAAATTCATTCACTGAATTTTGTTCAATATTTTAATAGACCCGCTGTAAATATGAATACTTTTTCTTATAACCTCTGAATATGAGTATCCTTAAAATCCGTCTCATATTTCAATCCATATCCAAACATTCGATCCATTCCAATATGTGCTGTCCATATTAAGCCAATCATTATAACGATATCCATCTTAAAATAGACACCTATTAGAACAATTAATATGGATATGATATATGTGTGACATACATTATATATTTTCGCACCAACGTGATTATTAATCCCATATGCTAACATTGATAGATCCGGCGCTAAAAGGAATACAAAAAATATAATCCAACTAAACTCATATATCGAATACATATAAATCGTGGCTAAAAATACAACCATTCCTTCAAAATGTACAATACGTTTTTGCATTATTTATCATTCCTATTTTTCTATATTTATTGATACATTTTCATCACTGAAAGTATTCTTTATATTTTTTGACCAGATGGTTGCTAATATTGGCCCTGCAATGTTATGCCATACTGCCGCTAATACACTTGGGAGTGCAGCAACCGGTCCAAAATGTGCTGTCGCCAGCGCAACACCTAAACCTGAATTTTGCATTCCTACTTCTATTGAAATAGCCCTTCTTGTCCCTTCGTCTAGTCCAAGTACGAACGCAGTTATATATCCGAGCAAAAAACCGAAAGCATTATGGAGCATCACCGCAATAAAGATAAGAAGTCCTGAAGAAGTAATGCTACTTACATTTGCTGAAACAACTGCAGAAACAATTATGATAATTGCTACAACTGATATTAAAGGAATAACAGTCATTCCTTTATTAACGATATGAGGGAAAAACTTTTTCACTACTAGTCCTAAAATAATAGGCACAATAATGACTTGTACGATAGAAAGAAACATGGACATAGCATTTACTGGCATCCATTGCCCTGCAAGTAATAGTAGAATAAGCGGTGTAGCAATTGGTGCTAGTAACGTTGATACTGAAGTCATTGCAATAGACAACGCTAAGTTCCCTTTTGCTAAATAAACCATAACATTTGATGCAGTGCCACCCGGTACTGAACCGAGCAACACTAACCCAGCTGCTAATTCCGCTGGCAGATTCATAACGTAGGCTAGTACGTATGCGACAAGTGGCATAATAATAAACTGAGCACATACACCGATAATAACTGGTAATGGTTTTGTAGCTATGATTTTGAAATCAACAGCCTTCAATGTTAATCCCATCCCAAACATGACAACCCCAAGTAAAATCGTTATGTAACTAGTTAACCCGAGAAATGGCGCGGGAATGAAATATGCAATAGCTGCAATACAAATAACCCAAAATGCAAAATACTTTCCAGCTATATTACTTATCGCTTCTAGTACTTTCATCCACTCAGCCCCTATCTTTTAATTGAAACACCTTTTTCGGATTCAAAATATTTTGCGGATCAAGAACTTTCTTTATTTTCTCCATTACAAATAATGCCGCCCCATGTTCTTCTTCTTGATACTTTCGTTTCCCGATTCCAACGCCATGTTCTCCTGTACACGTTCCTCCTCGTTTAAGAGCATACTGAACGATACTTTCATTTATTTCGTCTGCCTTCTTCACTTCCTCCTTATCATTTGTGTCAATCATTAAGAGTACATGGAAATTCCCATCCCCAACATGACCGAGAATACCGCCAATAAGCCCTACTTTATGTAATACCTCTTTCGCATGTTGAATCGCTCCAGCTAATTCCGAAATTGGTACACATACGTCTGTACTCATTAGCTTTTTACCAGGATAACTATGCACGTAAGAGTACGCTAAGTTATGTCTTGCATCCCACAGCTTATTTCTCGCTGCTGTTTCCGTCTCAAACGCAATTTCTATACATTTATGATCAAGAACGATTTCTTTCGTAAATTCAATATCTTGCTTTAACCCTGCTTCATTGCCGTGAAACTCTAAAAACAGTGTCGGTTCTTCTCTGTAACTTGTTTCATTGTAATAATTTACTTGTTTCATAGATAATTCATCAACGAGTTCAATTCTCGCGATTGGAATACCTGCTTGTAATATGTTAATTACAGCTTCTACTGCATCATTTATAGTTGGAAACGATGCCCTCGCAGCCATAACATGTTCTGGTATACCGTATACTTTTAAAGTTAACTCCGTGAAACATCCAAGTGTTCCTTCTGAGCCTACGAAAATACCATTTAAATGATAACCTGATGATGACTTCGCTGCTAAATTCCCGGTATGTATTACTCCTCCATCAGCAAGAACGACTTCTAAATCTCGAACTTGATCACGCATTACCCCATACTTTACCGCTGTCGTTCCGCTCGCATTTGTAGCAGCCATTCCTCCTAACGTTGCATCAGCTCCTGGGTCTACACTAAAAAATAATCCATACTTTTTCAATTCTTTATTAAGCTGAGAGCGCGTCACCCCTGGCTGTACTCTCACAAGAAAATCCTTTTCTCTTATTTCAAGTATTTTGTTCATAAGAGAAAAGTCCATTGTAATTCCTTTTTCGTAAGGAATTACATGTCCCTCTAAACTGGACCCTACTCCAAATGGAACGACAGCTGTTCCGTGCTGAATCGCTATTTTCATTATCGCGCTAACTTCTTCGGTCGTTTTTGGAAAAACAACTACATCAGGCAAACTACTACTATGGTAAGATTCATCTTTACTATGTAACTCTCGTACTGTCATATTTATTACTACTCGATCTTCAGGAAGTATGCCTTTTAATTCATTTACTACATGTTCAATTGTTATTTCCATAATCAACTCTCCTTTTTAATTTTAAAACAAGTATACCATCTTTATACAAAATAATTAGAAAAATAAGATTATTAAACCTGAACATACAAAAAAGAACCTGCAGCACACGCTACAAGTTCTTTTTCACTACATTTTAAACGATTTCTTTATTAACAACATAAACCAAATTAAAGTAACTGCCATCAACGAATGAGAAAATCCTACAATATAAGTTAACCCTTTAAAGTCAGCTCCATTTAACTGAAGAAGCCCTCTCGCTGCTAGCGAACCTAACATTAATGTTAATGCAATATTATGTAAAACAAACCACTTATTAAACCCTTGCACTTCATGAAACGCGAATACTTTTGCTAATCCTAAAGCAATTAAAAAGAAGAAAAAGCCAAGTACAAGTGTATGTGTATGCAAAAGATTTAACAAAGTAGATCCTAAAATCCCTTTATACTTACCATACTCCCTAGCGAAAATCCCTGATAATAAACCGATAATCAAATACGTAAACGATGCATTATATAATTTCTTCATTATGTACCTCCTTGAGTAGAATGTGTAGTGTGTCATATTTAGTAATAATGATATTTATATAGTAAAAACTCCTAGTCACCTAGGAGTCATTGTATAAGCATCTCACTCTTTACAATCAATCCTAATTATAAAATATCTCTCTATACAAAACAAACGAACTTTATGTGAACAAACACCCCCATTAAAATATGTTGCACTTTTGTTTTACACAATCCATACTAATTGTTATAACTTTTTAAAGGTGGTGTAATCATTGATAGTTCTTGAAACCGAACGTCTTAATCTTCGCTGGTTTGATATAAAAGACGCTCCTTTTATTCTTGAGTTAGTAAACGATCCTGCATGGATTCAGTTTATCGGTGACAAAGGAGTTAGAAACTTAGAAGATGCAAAAAATTATATTGTAAACGGTCCCATCGATATGTATAACAAACTCGGATTTGGCCTTTACTTAGTAGAACGAAAAGAAGATCTCACTCCACTTGGTATGTGTGGCCTTATTAAAAGAGATTCATTAGAAGACGTTGATATCGGATTTGCCTTTTTAGAGACATTCCGTTCAAAAGGATATGGCTACGAGTCAGCTTCTGCGATAATCGAATACGGTGTGCAAAAGCTCGGCATGAAACGAATTGTAGCAATTACTTCTGTAGATAACATCGCCTCAGGAAAGCTTTTAGAAAAAGTAGGATTACGATTTGAGAAAATCATTTCAGATTCAGGAGAAGATTTAAAATTATTTGGGTATAACGCATAGTAAAGAAGGTCGCCGTGAATGGTGACCTTCTTTACTATTTTACTGATCTCGTCATAATACTTTTAGTTCCATTTATAGTTTTGCAGTAATTCTTGTGATTACTACTATGCCTTTCATATCACATTTTTTGGAAATTCATAGAAATAAAACTTTCACATTTAAATAAATTATATTAATATATCAAATAAAGGAAGTGAGAATAAATGGAACAACCGCTATTTTTATTAGTTCTTCAATTCATTGCATTCATATTAATCATTTGTATCGTATATGGAATGTTGTACAATACCGTATTAAATTTAAATATGCCTAAATGGACTGCACATATAGTAGCTACGGTCTTTTCCCTTGGTATTACCTATCAAGCTTTTATAAATTTTATTTGAAAAACTTTTGTAGCAATTACTTCTATTGTTGATACAGTAAAGCTTTTAGAAAAAGCAGGATTGCAATTTGAGAGGGTTATTTCAAGATCAGAAAACGTAACCATTTTTTATAAAGTCTTTCCAGCGCAAAATAGTGAAGAAGTTAGTTCCGCTGAAAGTGTGTTTGCATAAAAAGAAATGAATTTAATTGATGCTACAAAAATTTTATTTTAATTCTGGTTCTATTGTTTGGAATCGTTCTAGGGTACCATTTGTGTGGACTTTAAAAATTTTCATTTGCGCACCAAAATGTTGCGTTAAGTAAAATGTATCACCAGTTATTAAATTTCCAATCTTCCAATCAGGTTGATATGTACTTTCCATGGAACTTTCTAAATCCCCAATCATTATTAAATTGATATATAATGAAGATGAACTACTCAACATTTTCGTTAAAGATAGTCTATCAACCTCTAACTACCTAATGAACTCAAGTAAACACATCTTCAGTCATTTTAAGAGGTACAAAAGGCACCCTTTCGGGTAATTTTTGTATAAAATTTCCATTTTTCATATCCGATACCAACCACGAACCTTTTTAAAATAATAGTATCATTATGTCTCCTTTTTAGAGATTATTTTTAATTACCTTTAATTTTTTGCACCAGAACCGGAAAATCCCTGACTACTCGAAATATCAACTATCAGGTGCTAATATTCAATAACGCGTACTGAAAATGATTAAACATTTTTATAAACCCGTGGAACATTTAAGAAATCAATTTTTCTCTTATCGAAATTTAATTAGCTTACAGTAATACAGTGGTCATATATTTTTAAGAATAACGGAAGAATATATAGAAATTGCTACAGAAATGTGAAGTTTAATTAATTTAGGAGGAACAAACTTGTTTAATCAGCTTGTAAAAGTTATACCGAATTTATTTACGATTGGAAATTTATTGTGCGGTGTTTTCTCAATCACCTTGAATATGAGTGAATATTTAGGAGCAGCCTCCATTCTCATTTTCTTTTCAGCTGTTTTAGATTTTCTTGATGGAAGAATTGCAAGAAAATTAAAAGTGAACAGTGAGTTTGGCGTAGAATTGGATTCCTTAGCTGATATTGTTAGTTTCGGCGTCGCTCCTGCGCTTTTATTTCATACGATAGCAACACCTTCTATTTTAACTTCTTTGGCATTTATCCTATTCCCAACAATGGGTGCTTTAAGATTAGCTAAATTTAGTATTAAACCAACTATTGGATATTTTAAGGGATTACCTATTCCAGCTGCAGGATTATCATTGGCTGGTATGGCATTGTTTTCATATAGTAATGCATGGATTACTTTAATCCTCGCCCTCTTAATGGTAAGTCCCATTAGGTTTAAAAAATTTTAATGAAGGTCACGCCCAACGCCATTAAGGAGCATTTTAAATGGATTTAACGCGTCAATAAGTATAAAAAAGCGGGACAATAATATTAAATTAGGTGCCCTTCGAAAAATTAAAACCTTGTATTTATGGCTATTGGGTTAATCCATCGATATGTTATTCTGAAACGTCAGTCCACTTTTAACAGGAGCTCCCTTTATCAAGAGAGCTCCTGTTCTTATTTCTTCTTCTTTTCTGTCGGTTGGCTTTGTTTAGCAAAATTAGATGAATCATCAAAATTCGGTTGCTTTTTACCAGCATTATTACTTCTACCTTTTCCCATATGTAATGCACCTCCCCTCCCCCTTACTATTCCCAATAAAAAAATTCTCTTGCATCCAAGAGAATTTTAAATTGGGTTCTTATTGATAATACCTAAGTACTTCCAACACTGCCATTCCATAAAAGATGGATCCAATGTTAAATTATTTAATGCTAAAACAAATATTACATTTTCATATTTAACTGGATAATCAATTAATAATCCTAATGTATTTCCTGAATCTGCGACAATTATGATTCCCTTTTCTAACACGTCATCTATAACTTCTTTTAATTATTCTTACCTAGCATATAATATTTTCCTACACATTGAGATTGCATGTTGTATAAGGAAGCCCTTCTTCTTTCCATGCAAGAAATCCTCCCTTTAAATTCACTACTTCCTTTATACCTGCTCTTTGTAAAATACTAGCTGCTATAGCGGAACGTAATCCGGTTCGACATTGCAAAACTATTGGAAAATCTTTCGGTATATAATCTAGTTGTTCAAATAGATTACCTAAAGTGATATGTATTGCATCATGAAGGTGTCCTTCCTCCCACTCTTTTTTACTACGCACATCGATAACCTTAACGCTTCCACCTTTTATATGCGGATATAATTCAATCGATGTTTTTTCTTTGTAACTTTCAAATCTATCAAGTCTTTGTATTACTTTTAAGGGTGCAAAAGCAATAATATTATCTAACCCAATAGATTCAAATTCTCTAATAACTGCCTCTACTTTAACTTTTTCCTCATCTAGAATTATTAAAGTTTCTTTTTTATAATCTAATAACCATCCACACCAAGTTGTGAAAGAATTGTTATAAGGTATGTTAATTGACTTCTCGATATGACCTGCAGCAAAACTCTCTACATCCCTTATATCAACTATTTGATAACCGCTCTTCAAAATTTCTTGAAGTTCTTCTACTGTATTAATAGCAGTACTTTTTCTCTTCTTACGAATTGGCGGACCATACTTATTTAAATTCTTCATTAATGAAAAATACTTTGGAGGCTCTGGCTGTCCCGTCAATAAAGTCGATATAAAATCACTTTCTTCATTACACTGAAATGCCCAATTGAACATCTTTTCATAACCTAATGTAGAAGTTGGAATTGCTCCTAATGCTTTTCCACATGCGCTTCCCGCACCATGTGATGGCCATATTTGCAAATAATCAGGAAGTATTTTTATTTTTTGTATAGAATCAAATAATTGTTTTGCTCCTATTTTTGCAGTATCTTTCATACCGACTGCAGTTTCTAATAAATCCGGCCTTCCTATATCTCCTACAAATATAAAATCACCTGTGAATATCCCTATCGGCTTATCATTCGTATAGTTATTTTGACTTGTATCAGTTACTAAAAAAGAAATACTTTCAGGCGTATGCCCTGGGGTGTGAATTACATCAAATTTTATATGACCTACTTTAAACTCTTTACCCTCTCTAACCAATTTGTATCGACCTTCGTTAAGATATTGATATTTCCAATCACAATCTCCTTCATCAGATACATATAAATTTGCATGATAAAGAGTAGAAAGTTCTCTAGACCCAGAAAGAAAATCAGCATGAATATGAGTCTCAGCCGCAGCAATTACTTCCATCCCCTCTTTCTTAGCAAATTCTATATATTGTTCTATATAGCGACTAGGATCAATAACGATTGCTACGCCTTCTTTCTGACAACCGACTAAATAGGAAGCATGTGCTAATTTTTCATCATAAAAATATTTTAAAAGCATATCTATTCCCTCCAATTAGTTATTTCAAATTGATTTTCAATTTTTGTAACCATTTTTTATCTTCTCCTATAGAATCCCTTTCAACATTAAATTCCAATACATATATGGCAACATATATCTTTTAAGTAAAAACATACTATACCTTTCTTTCGCTTGATTAAATGGAAACGTTTCTTGTGGCTCATGTTCATAGTTAAATTCAGCGAGTATAAGACTTTTATATCCTGTAACAATCGGACATGATGTATATCCATCATATTTAGCCTGTAAATCTCTTCCGCTAAGTACGTCCATAATATTTTGTTTTAAGACGGGTATTTGTTTTCGAATTGCTGCTCCAGTTTTAGAGGTAGGTAAATTGGTACAATCTCCAAGTCCAAAAATATTTTTATATTGCACATGCTGCAAAGTATAAGGGCTTATATCTACCCATCCCTGATGATCACTTATCTCACTCTCTTTAATAAAATTAGGTGGCCCCATTGGTGGAACAACATGTATCATACTATATGGTACGGTTTCTCTTTTTAGTGTTTGCGTATCTTCAAAAATTGCCTCTCTCTTTTCGGCGATAATTTCCACTAAATTTTTATTATAATTCGTTATAATTTGCTTTCTTTCTAGTACTTGTTCTAAAGTATTTGCATATCGTGGAACCTGAAATATGTTATTGTTTGCAGAATAAAACATTACTTCACTTCTGTTTCTTACACCACTATTACAAAAATACTCCTCTGCTAAGTACATAATTTTTTGTGGAGCACCACCGCATTTAATAGGAGTATTAGGGTGGGTAAAAAGCGCATTTCCTCCTTTGAATTTTTCGATTTCTCTCCAAGTAGAATCAACATATGTATAAGAATAATTGCTACATACCCCATTAGTGCCAATAGACTCTTTTAAGCCTTTAATACTGTCCCAATTTATTTGTATACCAGCTGCTACAATAAGAATTTCATATTCAAGTAACAGTCCGTCATCTAAAAGTATCTTATTTTCAGATGGAAATAACTTAACAACACTTTTAGGGATCCACGTTGCCCCTTTTGGAATAAGCGATTCCTGATTACGCATCGTACTTTCCTTTGAAACAATTCCTCCCCCCACTAAACTCCATAGTGGCTGAAAGTAATGTTTTTTTGATGGATCAATAATTGCTATACTTTCTTTAAATAGGGGTACATTTCGTAATAAATGTGCAGTAGAAGATAGTCCTGCTGTCCCAGCACCAATTACAATAATTTTATAACTATCTCTGGTCTTCATTATCCTCTTCCTATCTAAAATTGATTTTTAAATTAACTAATTAGTAGCCATTTTTTCATCGTAGTAACATTATTATAAGTTAAAAACACCATAGTTTTATCTGATTTAAATGAAAATTTTGTTAATTTTACCATCAACATTACTATATGCGTAAATCCCTTATGTTACTTCCATATTTTAGTTTTAATATTAAAACTTTATATTTTTATATAAAATAAAAATAATATATTAAAATACTTTTCATGAATCCGGATAAGTAATGTTAAAAAACAACATCTAACATCTTAGATGTTACAATAAACAAATTCACATACTTCACAAATATGAAAAGTATTAAATATCACTTAAGTTTCGTTACCTTTTCTTCTGTATATATTGATAAAAAATTGTGAAATTTTATCGCATTATGCAAAACATTTAATATCAAATATATTACTTTCACTATGAACTAAATGGTTTATAGGAAATTTATAGATAAATAAAGTGCTAAATTGACTCTTATGCAGTAATTATCGTTTAATTTATCGAAAAATTGAAAAAATATGTGTAGATAGATATCATTTAAAATACATATATAATTAATTTTAATTTTCCGACACGTTTTTTCACATAGTTCTTAAACTAGTTTTTTGCGTGCATTATGAAAAAAATTGTACCGTGTCAATCTTAAAAAATTATATATCATAACTTTAAGAGAGGAAGGAAAACTATGAAGATGAAACGAAAAATCATTATGACAACAGCACTTGCAGCTACGTTAGCTACAGGTGCACTACCTACTACCTCGGTGTTTGCTGCAGAAAAGGAGGCTCCTATTCAACCAAAAGAGGCACAATTAAGTATTCAACCTTTTGCACAAAACAATTTGGAAACAGCCGTTCAAGCTGCCTTAAATGGTCCAGAAGTCAAAAAAATCAAAGTATTTGAACATGAATTTAATGTAAAAGAAATAGAAGTAGTAAATCTAGGTGCAGGAAAAAAATATGTTAAGGGGCAAATCTCTCACCATTTAAGTTTTCGTCCAGATGATCAATTTTATTATGAGTTTACAGTACAAGATGGAAAGGTACTAGATAAACCTGTATTTAATATTGATAGAGGTGGTTGGACACCATTTGCTGCTCCACTTTTATCAATTCTTGCTGCGTATAATGGAATTCCAGTTAATCCAAATGATTTAAATGCACTTGGTCAGCAGATTGGTAAAGTTATAGATGGAAGCTGGGAACATGCAGCTCAATCAATTGCAACTGTAGTTAGTCTAAGTTTTAATGAGTAGAATTTTTCAATTTTTATTAGCAGTGTAGAGATCCGCTTTTTGTAATCAGCCTTGTTATAAGAGATTCTAAAACAGCTATTAATAAATTTTTACCACTCAATCACATTATCTTGATTTGTTTACCACCTTATCATTCATTATATGTCACAAAATAGAAGTCTTTTTTAGGACTTCTGTTTTGTTTGTATTCAATACGATAAACAGTTGTTTTTTGGAGGCTATACTTCGAGTTTTCAAGAATCCGTTTGACTATTAGGGACAATTTATAATAAAAAATTATTAAAGTCTTAAATAACTTACTCCCCCCTATTGTTAATTATTTTTAAATACAAAAATTTATTATCTTAAGAATGAAAAACAATAAATATAGTAAAAAATCATCTAACAATTGTTTAAAGGTCAGGAGAGAAAAAATGAACAAAATAAAAACGAGAAATTTCTTTAAAATTAGCATCCTTACTTGTATTACACTAGCAAGTTTAAGTAGACCATCTACTATTTTAGCTGATAGTCATCCAGGTTACTCCTATGAATCCAATATAGGGTATCAAAATCCATCGTGGATGTCGAAAATAGAAGATTCAACAAAAATAAGTGAAATATCTATTCCAGGGACTCACGGTACGATGGCTTTACATGGAGCGAGTTTTCTTGATGAAAATTTGACAAGAAATCAAACTATGAGTTTATCCCAACAATTAAATTCCGGAATTCGATATGTAGATATGCGTGTTAAACGTGTAAAAGATTCTTTTGCAATGTATCATGGCGTTGTAAATCAAAAAGCTGTGTTTGAAGATGTGTTAAAAGAGACCATTCAATTTTTAAAAGATCATCCAACAGAAACAATATTAATGCGCTTAAAAGAAGAAACTACTCCTGAAAGTGGATCTCTATCATTTGAGGAGATATTTTTAAAATATAAAAACGTTAATGCTTCATATTTTTGGGATCCTAATTCCGTACCAACTTCAGATAGAAATAACCCTACTTTAGGAGATACCCGCGGGAAAATTGTAATCTTACAAAACTTTACATCCGCTCAATTGTACGGGATTGATTACGAAGGTTTGAATATACAAGATAAATTTGAAATTGGAAGCGGACCAGACGAAATATATACAAAATGGATTGCGATAAAAAACCATCTACAAAATACAAATACTAATTTTAATAATGAAAAAATTTATCTCAACCATTTTAGTGGTACGGGAGGCGCAGCCGCATTTTTAAATAATGTATATCCTTGGTTTGTTGCAAGCGGAAAAGAGAGCAGAAATACTGACAGTAGTCCTAAATTGATTCAAACGAATTCCACTAATGCGTGGAGTGATTTTCCTCGCGATAGAAACGGACAAGTATACTATGGGGGGATGAATACACTTGGGACCGAACTCTTACAACAAGGCGCAATTAAACATTCTGGTATCATCGCAGCTGATTTTCCCGGTCCAGGTTTAATTGATAGTATCATTAAATTAAATGGTATACATTCAAATGAAAAAGAAATATTAATTTCACAAATATCATCTGAATCTAGTCCTTTATCAGGGCAACAAAATCGATCCAGCCAAAACTTTAAAATTGATAGTTTACCTGTAGGTACCAAAGAATTAAAATGGGTTATTGAGCCTTCAGAAAAAGATTATCCTTCTACTATTTCTTTCAATGTAATGATTGATGTTTCCCTAGGAATAGATTCTACTCGTTGGAAAAATATTTCACATGAATCTAGGACTGAAGCTTACACAAATACTAAATATTATATTGCAAGTCCAATTGGTGCCACTAGCAAATTCACAGTGAAAATATATGCTATTACAAATTAGAAAATAAAGAATCCAAATGGAATTCCTTTTTGATGGAATACCATTCGGATTCTTTTTTGATTTTAATTCGTTAACATTAGGATGATGATTAAATTTATTAATATACCATTTAAACCATTAGATAATTCATGCTTGGAACGACCCTTACTTTTTAAAGAGCAATCCAAAATTGTTAACTACCTTTTTCAGCTTATCATTTATTCAAAACTGGCTTCCAAAGCGATAAAGCAAAAATCCAATTTGAGTCGCCATTCCCTTGATGATTTTGAACCGCTTCGTACACTTTCCCCTCATGTACTACTCTATCACCTTTAGTATATGCTTTTCTTGCATCCCATTTTTCATATGCGGGATCCTCTAACTTTGTTGTTACATTCAAAACATCACTTCTACTAGATTCATTTCCAGCTAAATCAACCGCCGTCACTACATATTTATACGATGTATTAGCCTTCAAATCTTTATCCATAAAAGATGTATTAGCCGCCGTCCCAATTTTATTCATAACCCCAGCGCTTTCTCTATATACAATATAATGGTCAACACCTACATTATCTTCTGACGGACTCCACATTAAATTAACAGTTGTCGCTGTTGTACCCATACTATGTAATCCTTTTGGCTGAGTTGGAGCCTCTATATCTGGGATTGTATGTGTTGTCTTAACCTTCAGTTTTTCACTTTCTTTTGATATGTTTCCAGCAGAGTCTAATGCCTTTATTGTATAAGTATATTCCGTATCTGCTTTTAATTTTTTATCAATAAAAGTTGTACCTGATACCGTATCAATTACTTCTCCATTACGTAACACTTGATATTCTTTTACACCTATATTATCAGTGGAGGCCTTCCATGTTATTTCAACACTATTGGCAGAAACTTTAGAGGCATTTAATTCAGTTGGTTGACTTGGAGCTACTGTATCAGGAGTTTCATTATTTACTAAATTTACATCAACTACATTATAAAAAGCGTTTGACGTATCTGCTACATCCCATACAGCTAAAATAACATGATAACCATTACGATCAGTTGGTACATTAATTGTATGTGTTAAATTATTTGATGCGGCCGAACCGTCATGTTTCACAGTTCCGATTGGTTCTAATTCAGCACGTGTTAATGGTTTGTTAGGATCCCATCCTTTTTTGGTAATGTAATAATGCCATTTACTTGTAGAATGTGGCGCTGTATATTTCCATGTAAATGTATTTACTCCACCTTTAATTGTGTTTTTGAACCAACGATTTGATGTTTGTTGGTCAAGAATACCTCCAAACAATCCTCCTGCCGAAGCAATTTCCCCATCAATCGGTCCACTATCTGGAAATCCTTTAGGTGCTTCTAGACTTTGAGGTTCATACATTACATTTCCACAATTTAAATTTAATGCCCCATAATTCTGACTACATAAAGCAGCACGACTACTCGGCTTTTCAACAAACCCATGTGCATACGCACTTTGAGGAGTCATTGTGATTGCCGTCATGCCTGCAGCCAAAACACAAGCACCAATCCCCTTTTTACTTGTTCTTAATCTTTCCAATTTAGATGTTAATTTCAATTTCATTTTTGTCCCCCCAATATATTGCTTTCGCTAATATAATAGCAATATAGGGATAAACGAACAAATCGTCAATTAATATATTAATATCTCTCATAAATTGGTACATTTATTATTATTTTTAATCTCCTATAAAAATAAAGTAAATACAATTAAGGAATTTTGTAACATTATGTATTAAAAGAAGAATAAAAACCCCATTTAATTTCACAAAAAATTCAAATATTAAAACAAAAAAATCCTCATGTAGGAAAAATAAATTTTTTATATTACAAAAAGAAAAAAAGTCTGGAAGAAACCGATTATATCCGTTTCTTCCAGACTTCCGCTACTTTTATACCACTCACAAATCCTTTAACCTTAAACATATACACTTGAGGTTAAAACACATATAATACCCCTACTAATTCAAACTAACGCTTAATTACTTATAAAATAACTTAAGGTATCTAGCTTAACTGTATTTTCTTTATTAATAGCTATTTTCTATTCTGTATTTCCTTACTTTAAACAGATTATCAAGAAATTGTTAACGTTTAAGAAAAGAGAAAGTATTTAAAAATCTAGTTTTAACTATCAAATTTTAATAATTTATTGTGTTATTTTTATCTAATAAGGCACAGAAACAAAAGATGAACTTCAGTGTGCTTTAGAAAAGGTTCTTAGGGTGAAACGTTTAAAGGGTATTTTAGTACTGGGTTTTTATTAAATGTTCCTGTACCTAATATTTAAATTAACGGATGTCAAAATATTTTACAATACGAGTATTAAACGTTACATATTTTTATATAAAATGATACATTTCATCAACACGCCTCTTCTAATCTTTATGATAAATATAGAAAATTCGGCTCTTTAGGATTTTATTTTAGAATTCTCATAAAAGTATATAATAGATTAGACACATAATTGTCACAAATTAATAGTTTATCTACTTTATGATTACCTATGAAAATTTTATTACCACTTCAATATTTATCGATAAACTAAAGCACTCTATACTTACAATTTCTTAAAACCCTTTTAAATAATCTTTCAAAAGAGTCGCTAGTTTTATATTTTTTATTTTTTTATTGTACATTTGTACATTTGATGTTAGGATTATGCCTATTAAAATTGAATCCTAACGATTCTTCTTTATAATTTCCATGTTTTAATTGTTAAATAAAAATATAGATTCTGATATATATTTAAAATCAGAACGAAAATGTCGTTATTTTACAATGATTTCGTGGAATACCTTTAGAATGGAAAGATATATGCAACAACGTGTTAAGGGCTTACAGGGGGAACAAAAATGAGAGACTTTTTTGATGATAAGTATAAAAATATTGAATTAAAAAGGAGGTTAATAAATTTAATAAGTGAAATTAGCGAATTCAAAGGAAAATTAGCTGCTTATCAGGAACAAAACCCAGACATATTTAATAGCTTAGAAAAAACTATACCACTACATTACATAAAAAATTTCACAACTATTTATGAGGATATAAAAGTTCCTAATAAAAGATTAAAAGAACTTATTTTAGATGATATCGTACCTCAAAATATTTCGGAAGATGCTATTTTTTGCTATTATCAAACACTTTCTTTTGTACATAAAAACTCCTGTACTTTATTAATCAATCCAGCAACTATACAGGAATTACATTTTCAACTAATACATTACATTACCTCTGACAGTGCCAAATGGCGTGAAAAACCTTTTATCATTCCAGGAATTCCAGAACATGGAATGCACTTGAATAGTTACCGCATTCTTCCGCATGAACTTATTCCACAGTTTATGGAGCAATTATGTGATCAATACAACTCATTAAATACTAGTAAGGGGCTACATTCACTTTTATTAATAGCTCGTTTTATATTAAATTTTTATTGCATAGTCCCTTTCAATCAAGGTAATAACAGGCTGGCATTTATGTTAATGCAATTGCTGTTAATTAAGAGTGGACATACATTTGTAAAATATGTATGTTTGGATAAATATATTAAGAAACATGAATCTGATTATTACAATTCGCTTTATAAATCTTCGGTGAATTGGTACTGCGAGGAACATAATAATAGCTTTTGGTTAAAAACGTTTTTAACCATTATATTAGAGGCTTACAAAGATCTTCATAACACAGTTCTAGATTCTATATGTAAACATACTAAAGTTGAGAGAATTCAGGATTTTATACTTAAACAAAAACAACCCTTTACTAAGGAAAGTATTCGTAACACTTATCCAGACATTGCAGAGAGTACAATCAGTAAGGCTTTAAATTCCTTGCAACTGTTTGGCCATATTAAGCTAGTTACAAAAGGAAGAAACGCAAAGTGGATTAAAATTTGACCATACTTTCAAGATATCTGAGCTTCAAAAATTCAATAATAACTTTATCATTGAATTTCATTTTAATTTTAAGCTATTATTACTTTTTTAGTTATTTCTAATTCCAACAAAACAGTTTATAGGAAAAGGTCCGCTTCCCTCCGCCTTTTCCTATAATAAAATTAAATATAGACATAGAATAATTGTCGAAAAAAGTCGTATTTTAATATTTTTTCTTTATTTTCTGGTTGTAAACGTTTCACTTTCATGTTACCATCTTAATCAAACAATAGATGGTAACATGAAAGTATTTCTTTCCCTTAGAAACATATAAACGTACGGTAATATCAAGAAAATAAGGCCAAAGAAATATTTGATACCTACCAAAATAATTAATAGGAATTTTGCGCATTTTTTCTGTTAATTCAGAAAAAACATTTTGTCCCTAAACAAAATTTGTTAGCGCGCAAACTTTAATTACACTAGAACACCCAAATAAATGTACTGTCTTTTTAATTGAGCATTAAGATATGAAAAAAGAGTTCTTCCTACAAAATTCAGCTGATGAACTTAAAGATATCTAAATTACTACCTTAAACGCCATCTATTGTTGACAATATATTTATCAACTATGAAAAAGAGCCTATCAAGGGTTCTTTTTTTTTATGATCATTCAAATTTCAATTCTATCTTGATACTTAGATTCCCCCACAAATCACCTCTACTTTTTTTGCTCTCAATTATTAATTTCCGTTCCCAATTTAATTGAATTTGTGAATAAAATTCCATCTTATAAAAATAATAAATACAACTAATCGTTATATATTAAAGAGGTGTCAATTTTGTCTTTAAATGAAGAGATTTTAGAAACTAAAACAGATAAAAACATTGAAAAGATCCAAACAAATAACTTAAAACAACTTAAAAATACACTAGATAATATCTTTGATATTAGTGCAGATTTAATTGAACATCCTTTGCAATTAAAAACAAACACAAATATTTTACTATATTATTTTGAAGGACTTACAGATAGTGTCGCATTAAAAAGCAATGTTGTTACACCATTATTACAAAAAGTGAATGAAGACAGTCAAATATTTAATTCTAATATTATTGCTACTCATACCAAAATAGTATATACATGGAATGAAATTAAAGAAGGATTACTTGAGGGGCAATGTGTACTATTTATGGAAGGAGAAAATCGGTCACTTCTAATAAATACAAAAGGCTGGGCAGAGAGAGCAATTCAAGAGCCAATTTCAGAAGTTACTATTAAAGGATCACATGATGGTTTCATTGAAAATGCCACAAAAAATATAGGCTTAATTCGTCGATATCTTCCTTCTGCAGAGTTAAAAATCAAAAAGTTGACGATTGGAGAACGGGCCACTTCTTTCGTATACTTAATTTACTTAGGTGATGTAGCAAACGCAGATGTAGTCCAAGAAGTAGAAACCAGAATCTGTAAAATTAAAACAGATGCAATATTGAGCATTGGTGAACTATCTAATTTTACAAAGGATCAAAATTGGTCTCCTTTTCCACAGGCTTATTTAAGCGAACGCCCAGATGCTATTTCAAATCATATACTTGATGGAAAAGTAGCGGTGTTAATGGATAGATCCCCTGGCGCAATGATTGTTCCAATGAATTTAATTGGATTCTTTCAAACTCCAGATGATTATAATATTCATTGGCTCGTTGCATCATTTTTTCGCTTATTACGATTTGCAGGATTTATTATAGCTATTTTTTTACCAGCATTTTATATAGCTATAGTCTCTTTTCACTTTGAAATCATTCCTATAGATTTATACACTTCTATTGCAACGTCAAGAGTCAAAGTCCCTTTCTCTCCCTTATTGGAAGCTTTTATAATGGAAATCACACTAGAAATGCTACGTGAAGCGGGTATTCGCTTACCACAACCAATTGGACAAACCATTGGAATAGTTGGAGGAATTGTAATTGGACAAGCGGCTGTTCAAGCTGGTCTTGTTAGTAACGTTATGGTTATCATCGTATCTATTACAGCCATTGCTTCATTTATTGTTTCTAATTATGATTTATCAAGTTCTATACGCCTTATTCGTTTTCCAATGATGTTATTGGCTTACTTTTATGGCATTGTAGGTATTGTTAGTGGATTAATGCTCTTATTTGCTCATTTTGTTTCACTAACTTCATATGGTTCACCATATGGATTGCCAATCGCGCCATTTCGTCTCCAAGAGTTAAAAGATTCTTTTGTAAGATTTCCTATTTCTATGCTTACCAGCCGTTCGAGTACAGGGCAGCCGAAACAAAGAAAGAAAAAAGAAGGTGGTTAACATGGGGAATCTTAAATTTAAAAATATAACTTTATTCGAATTTATTATTTTCATCCATTCGCTGCAACTTGCATCTGGTATGTTAATTATGCCAAGCCCACTTGCAACTACTGCTGGCACAGATGGCTGGATTTCAATCATTCTTGGATGGATGGTTACTTCTATAATCGGTGTATTTATTATATTAATGTTACAAAAAAATCCTAACAAAAATTTCTCACAAATCTTAAAAACATACTTTGGTAAATGGATAGGGACAATTCTTTTTCTTACATATGCCTTTTATCTATTTTTTGCTGGATTTAATACTTTATTAAAGGCAACTGATATTGTAAAAGTGTGGATATTCCCTTCCACTCCTGCTTATCAAATCACCATATTATTACTATTACCTTTTATTATTTTAGCCTTGAGTGGGTTAAGGGCTCTTACTAGTTATTCTATGCTTGTTTTCTTCTTCACTACTTGGATGCCACTATTTCTTCTTTTTTCACTAAAGAGTAACTACAATCCTTTACACCTACTACCTATTTTTAAAGAGGGATTATACCCTATTTTAAAGGCAACAAAAGAAACTATTACTCCTTATGCTGGCTTAGAAATTGCATATTATATATATCCGTTCTTACAAAAAAAACAAAAGGCCATAAAAGGACTACTAATAGCGAATACTGGAACCATGTTTTTCTATCTATATGTTACTATTCTTTCTTATATATACTTTAGTCCAGAGGGGATAAAAGACGTAATTTGGCCCGTATTTCATTTGTTACAAGGGGTTCGTTTTTCTTTCATGGAACGATTAGAAATTATTTATATCGCTTACTATTTAATTGTATTCTCCACTACTTTATATCCGTATTTATTTTTCAGTTTTGAATCTATGACCATATCACTTCAAAAAAACGCCCGAAATTGGGCGCTGCTTGCTTTTATGTTATTTATAGTTGGGCTATTTATTTTCCTAAATCCCGATGTGGATCAATATTTGTTTATATATTCTCTTATGGATATCTTAAATGTCATTTTCTTTATTCTATTACCAATCTTATTTTTCGCTTACAGTATTCTTTTTACTTGGATTACTAGGAGGAAACAACTTTGATTCGAAAATGGATATGGATTGTAATTTGTTGTGTGTATATAATTGGTTGTAGTCAGAGAATTCCTCTTGAGAAGGTTTCATTAATCCTTTTAATTGGCTTGGATAGAACCTCTAATGGAAACATAAAAGTTGGAACAAGCATACCACTCTTTCATCATAAGCAGCAAAAAAGTACTATAGAGCATTGGACACAAGCATCAACTGTATATAATGGATTCAGTAAGATAGATACGAAGTTAACGGGATATCTGACAGCTTCCAAAGCTGAAATCATTTTAATTGGGAAAAAATTAGCGCAAGAAGCAAATTGGTTGCAGGAGCTTGATTCTTCTTACCGTGATCCTTACGCTACCATTAATGCTAAAGTAGTACTTGTAGATGGGCCTGCAGAAGAAATTTTTAAAATTTATAAGCCTAGTAAACCATCACTATCATCTTATATAAATGGTGTAATCGAATCCTCAATTCAAAATAACCAATCCGTCTCTTCTACAATTCAGCAATTAATGAGAGAACAAAATGAAGATGGAATGACGCAAACTGTTCCAATTATCAAAAAAACAAAGAATGAAATCGACACAGTAGGAATTGCATTTTTAAATCGAAAAGGGAAATATTTGACTTATATCCCTAAAAAAGATGTTAAATTTTTCAATCTTATAAATAAGCCAAAAAGTAACGGGCGAATGATACTACACCTTGCACTTCCTCCTAAAAATTCCAACAAAAAAACAAATACTTCTATCTTCGTACAGAACGCGACAAGGAAGGTAGATGTTACTTTTCAAAACGGAAAGTTTGTATTTAATCTCGATATATATGCTAATGTAGCTTTAATAGAAAAAACCAATCCTAATTTAATTAAGGGGTACTATGATAATAAAAAAAATATAAATAATTTAAAAAGTGCTATTCAAAAAGAAATTAATAATAATTTACAAAATATGTTGTATGAAATACAGCAGAATAAAATTGATCCAATCGGATTATCCCTATATGCTAAAGCATTTCAATATAAAGAGTGGAAAAAAGTAAAAGGAGATTGGTCGCAAGCGTTAGCAGAGGCTAAAATAAATGTAAAGACACACGTCAAAATAAAAGATACTGGGACCATTAGAAATTAGTCTAATATTTAATAGCATTTCTTAATAGAATTTTCCCTCTTCAATAATTATTATGTAAAAGATACTAATTCAAAGAAAGATCTAATGGTTAAATGCTAACTACTAGATCTTTCTTTTTATCTAAGTATTTTTTTAGGATTACAATTTTCCTATAGTAAACAAGCACAGGTTTCTAAATTAAGTTACTGGAGAATATATAACTCTGGTGCAATATCCCTACCAGCTTTCATTCCAATAATAACTCCATGATATAACGTCAAAGATGAAATCCCTCAACTTAGGTATTTGACTTTTTAAATTTATACAAATGTCTTAGCTCTATGTACTGTGATATATAGGTCCACATCAATATGTTATTGCATCATATACTGAACAGATAATTTAAATTACTTTTATAAAGGATGATGAGGATGAACTTAGAAGATATACAAAAATCCTATGGCGTAATTGTAAGTTTAGGAGGATTGTGTCAAGTCACCAACCAAATCAAAAGACACAATTTAAGAACATTTTCTGGACCTTTAGATTGGTTTTATTATCCATCACTTTCAGATGTAAACAGATTACTTCAAAATCGATTTAAAAAATTTATGAAGTTGGAAAATATGGTTATAGAAGGTTCAGAAAGTTACGGTCTTATTGAATCAGAATTTGATAATCAAATTAAATGGGCAGAACGAATTACCTACTGTATAAAGGACACTTATTATAATTGTTTTTCAATGCATGATTTTCCTATTAATTCAGAAAAGGATTTGAAATCAACCTATCCTTCTTTTAAAGCTAAATTAGACACTAGAATTAATCGATTCCTTGAAAAAATAAATAGTAGTGAATCCATTTTATTCATTAGAATTTGGGGAAATCGAGATGAAGCGATTGAATTACAAAACGTATTATCTAAAATTACAAATAAGGATTTTAATATCCTTATTGTTAATTTCAAGGAGGGTATATCTAATATTGTTGAACAAAATTGGGGAATATCGAGGGTTTGTTCAATTGAACTCCCACGTTATCAGGATAGATGGGAAGGTGATGATTCCGATTGGGATGTTATTTTAAACAAAATAACATTAACTTAATAATTTTCTTCTTACTTTTAACATGATTTGGCCCGTAAAATCAAATAGGTGTAGAGAAATAAAATTCCTGTCTAATTGATACACACTTAATTAACAAAACGTTCATATAATAATTCGTAAGTCCTTCTTTATTGAATAAATAGTTCTTTACAAAATTAGTTCCATCACTAGAGCACCTTTATGCGGTGCTCTTTTTTGAATTTATAAAATGTAAAAATAGTTGTTCCATTTTCCTTCAAATGGCTAATTCCCTTTGTTATTCTTCTGTTGATTTCTGTATAATCATTTATGCGATCAGCATATTCTGCTTATGTAGTGCATTCACGACTACTTACTTCCATACTTTATCTTATATTTTGTCTTCTTGGATATTTCATTATAAGCTTCTTCAATTCCCTTGATTTCCTTCCCCTTCTTTTATCTTAAGAACAAGCAATTTCTTTCATTAATATTAAATAAACTAAAGCATAGATTTTAAAAGAACCTAATTTACATATAATTAATGATAAACTACAATATGTATTCTCCACGTTTAATCAACATCTGAATTATAAATCTAACATATTTTTTTTAGTTGATTGTCATTATGGTACAACCGTGTATACATTTACCAAACAAACTACATAGTTTAAATTAGTAAAATATATTGAGAGGAAGGAAATAAATCTATGAAAGTCATAATTTTGTGTGGCGGAAAAGGGCTTCGGATGCAAGGAATTTTAGAGGACATTCCCAAACCATTAGTTCGAGTTCAAGGAAAGCCTCTCCTCTTGCATATAATGAATTGGTATAGAAAATATGGACATTCTGATTTCATTTTGCCCTTAGGATATAAAGGTGAGAAAATTAAGGAATATTTTATGGACTTTAGCTGGAAAGAGAATGACTTTAGTTTGAATTTTAAAACCAGTCAATATACGCTACTTCAGAAATTAGAAAATTGGAATATACACTTTATAGATACAGGAATTGATACAATGACCGGGGCAAGACTAAAAAAACTTGAATCCTTTGTACAGGGTGAAACCTTTTTATTAACTTATGGTGACGGATTAGCCAATATAGATATTGATCAACTAATAGCATTCCATAAAGAAAAAGGAAAAATTGCTACATTAACTGGAATTAAAAAAAATAGTCAATACGGCCTATTGGCGGTCGAAGATGGAATTGCTATTGATTTTAAAGAAAAACCATTACTTGATGAAGTAATTAATGGCGGTTTTTTTGTATTTAACAAAGAAATATTCGATTATTTAAGTAATAATGATGATTGTGTTCTAGAAGAAGATCCTCTTCGAAATTTAATAAAAGACAATGAGCTCGCAGTCTATGAACACAATGACTTTTGGGCTAGTGTCGATACACCTAAAGATTTAAAAACTGTAAATGAAAGTTGGAATCCAAATAAATTTTAGTGGAGAGGACTGAATAAGCATTGAACTCTAATGATAAAAAAATAAGTTTACCTCGATTGTATATCCCCTCTAATGAGAAAATGGTTAACCCACTTTCAACAGGAATTAAAGCTTCAAATCTCTCCAAAAAAAATACTCAAAAAAGAATTGATCCCCAATTCTATAATCAACAACATGATCTAAATAATCATTTCTGCGTCATTGTAGGTAGTGAGTATGTCTTGAAAATTATTGCTTTACAGCAATCATTAATGCAGTACTCAGAAAAATTCACATTGTGGATTTGTTGTATAGATCCTTTTGCATATTCACTATTAAAAGAAATGAGTTTAATTAATGTAAACCTTTTACAAGTTGAAGAATTGGAAGATCGTGAACTAAAAGCAATTAAGAGAAAAAGAAAAGTAAATGAATATTGTTGGACTTTAAAATCTGTCTTGATAGAATATTTATTGGTCAATTATGATTTACCATCTATTCTATATTGTGATGGTGATTTATGCTTTTTCTCTGACCCTAATATTATTTTTGAGGAATGGGGTGACCATTCTATTTTCCTAACCCCCCAAAGAGATCGTGATTGGGTAGAAAAAATGTATGGAAAATATCAGGCTGGTCTAATTGGATTTAAGAATGATCTCTATGGACTAAAAAGTGTAAGATGGTGGAAAAATAAATGTATAGATTGGTGCAGTGCCGAGGCTGAGGAGGGGAAATTTGGAGACCAAAAGTATTTAGATTATATCCCTATATATTTTCCAAAAGTAAAAATTTCAAATAACTTAGGTATAAATGCTGCACCTTGGAACTGTATATATAATAACGATTATAAAATTGACAAGACTAAAAACGATATATTTATTGAAAACGACAAACTAGTTGTTTACCATTTTGCATGTATTACTATCTTTACTGAAAATGATTTTGATCTTTGGTCTTTGGGAGAAATTTCAATACCCAATAATATATTAAACCATATTTACACTCCGTATTTAGAGAGAATTCAATTTGTTTTAAAGCAATTAAAGGATAAATTCAATAAAGATACTAAACAATTTTTAAGTAAAAAAGATATAAATAAAGCTCAAACTTTATATAAAGATTCACAATTAAGAAGAAAAATGAATCAATCCAATCATTTTATGAACTTTTCCATGATTATAAGTAAAGAACGATTAATCCAAGGATTGACTTCTTATTATTCCTTAGAAAATTTCAACGCTAAATTTACTGTATGGATTTGTTGTATGGATGATCTAACGTATCAAATATTAGAGAAATTAAAATTAAAGCACGCCATACTAATTCCGGTAAAGGATATTGAAAATCATGAACTCCTCAGTATAAAAAATGATAGAAGTTTACAAGAATATTGTTGGACATTAAAAGCGCCCCTATGTCTACATGTCCTTAGTCTTTATCCGGAAGTTGATCACATTATATATTGTGATGCTGATATGTATTTCTTTACAACACCTAATATCATTCTTGATGAATGGTGGAAGTACTCTGTATTCCTTTGCCCTCAAAGAAGCTCTACTGAAATTGAAAGCATACACGGTATATACCAAGCTGGTTTAGTAGGCTTCAAAAACGATCAAAATAGTAAAGAAATTTTAACATGGTGGAAAGATAAATGCCTAGAATATTGCAATAATCAATATGATGTTGAAATGAATAGATGGGGTGACCAAAAATATTTAAATCACATTCCTAACATCTTTTCTAATATAAAAATTATGACTCATAAAGGTATTGATGCAGCACCTTGGAATGTCATTTTAAATAGCAGTTCTATATCCAAAACAGATAATAAAGTTTTTATTGATCAAGATGAATTAATAGCTTTTCATTTTGGAAGTATGCAAATTATTAATCCAAATGAGTTCGATTTATGGAAACAAGAAACTTTAGAATTACCTCCAGCAGTTTTAGATTATATATACATTCCTTATATTGAACAATTGAACAAGACATGTCATACCCTTCATAATACTTTTCAAAAATCTCCCTCCTCTTTATTTGCTGACCAAATTGATACAACAACAATAAAAAATTATTTTAAATACCCCTCCCCTCATCACAATTAAGACTGATACTTTCCTTATTTAAAAATAAATCTATTTATTTCAGCAACTAAAAATACATCTTAATAAAGGATAGATTATCACTATGATTGCTTCATTTAAAAATAAAACTTTCCTTATTACTGGTGGATACGGTTTTATTGGTTCTCACTTGGCACGAAGACTTTTAAATTTACAAGCAAAAATTGTTCTTTTCATAAGAACACCATCAAATTCTTGGAGACTAAAGGATATTCTAAAATATATTGAAACCTATGAAATAGATATACGAGATAAAAAACAAGTACAAGATGCAATAAAGAAAATTAATCCCGATTATATCTTTCACCTGGCAGCCTATGGTGTAAATTCTGCCCATACAGATTACATCCATGCTATAGAAACAAATGTTATAGGGACTTGTAACATTATTCAAGCAGCAAAATTGGTGAATTGTAAAAAAATCATCAATTTTGGGAGTAGTTCTGAATACGGTAACAAGATGGAACCTATTCATGAAAATATGTTACTAACTCCTGTGGACATCTATGGAAGTACCAAAGCTGCTGCTACTATACTCGCCCATCAAATTGCTAGCGAAAACAATATTAATCTTATAACATTAAGACCTTTTGGCATATTCGGAGAAGGCGAAGAGCCGCATAAAATTTTTAGCTATATAATCTTGCGAGTATTACAAAACAAAGATGTAAATTTAACTTTATGTAATCAATTAAGAGATTATTGTTATATAGAAAATGTAATAGATGCCTGTATCCTAGCAGTAGAAAATACTACTGTACAAAATGAAATCTTTAATATTGGGAGCGGCACTATTCACCCCTTGAAACATTATGTAGAATTATTATTCAAACATTTGAAAACCAATTCCAGACCAAATTACGGTGCAATTTCCTCTAGAACAAATGAAAGATGGGTTCCTGAAGCAGATGTGCAAAAAATAAAAAACTCTCTTTCTTGGGAACCTAGAATTAATATTGAAGAAGGAATTATAAAAACTGTTAATTGGTATAAAAATAATAAACATTTATACCTAACCCCCTAAAAATAGGGTACTAAAGGAGGTGGACTAATTGTTAAACCGAAACTTTAATAATGCTTTTTACGGAAAAAGAATTTTAATTACTGGACATACTGGTTTTAAAGGTTCTTGGTTATCCCTATGGTTGAATGAATTAGGTGCTGCTGTAATCGGATATTCATTAGATCCTAAAAATAAAAATGATAACTTTAACATTACTAACCTTCAAAATAATATAATTGATATTCGTGGAGACATTAGAGATTTTAATAAATTAAATAACGTTTTTACAGATTATAAACCTGAAATTGTATTCCATTTAGCTGCCCAACCTCTAGTTAAGTATTCATATGAATATCCTAGAGAAACATACGAGGTAAACGTTGTAGGAACTATGAATGTACTAGAGGCAATTCGATTACATGAATCAGCTAAAATAGGAATTATGGTGACAAGTGACAAGTGCTATGAAAATAAAGAATGGCCTTGGGGTTATCGTGAAATTGACCCTATGGGCGGCCATGACATATATAGCTCAAGCAAAGGATGCTGCGAACTTTTAATTTCTTCCTATCGTAATTCTTACTTTTCAGAAGAAAAATTTTCTCAACACAAGAAAATAATTGCAAGTGTTCGAGCTGGTAATGTAATTGGTGGTGGTGATTGGTCAATAGATAGAATTATTCCCGATTGTATACGAGCATTAGAATCAAACAAAAAGATTATTATTAGAAATCCTACTGCTATTAGACCCTGGCAACATGTACTAGAACCTTTAAGCGGGTATTTACTCCTTACAGAAAAAATTATAAATAATGGTATCCTTTTTTCAGGAGCATGGAACTTCGGGCCATCCCTAAGCAATATTGTTTCAGTAGAAAAATTAGTGACAAGTTTACTAGACATTTGGGGCTACGGGGATTGGACAGCAGAAAATATAGGTACAATAAATTTTCATGAAGCAAATTTACTAAACCTTGACATTAGCAAAGCAAAATTCAATCTTAATTGGCAGCCAAAATGGTCCCTACAACAGACTTTAGAAAATACAATAGAATGGTATAAACATTATAATTCTTACACCAGTTCTGAGATGAGAAATCTATGTATTAGCCAAATCAAACAATATTGCATGCTTTGAACTACTCCCACTTACCCATACTTGCTGTGAGTTCCTTATGGAGGGAGTCTTCTTGGTTAAAATAATAAAAGATACATTAATTTTTATAGTCTAAATTATAAACCTACTATACCTAAAATTATGTGATTGTCCATTAACAAAAATTTTATTTCTTCGGTTATTTCAAATCAACTATTGACATTATATTGAAGAATAAAGGAATCACGTATTTTTCTAGTGATTCCCTTGTTCTGAGAAAATAATGTCTTGCTTTAACGACAATACAGTATATGTGATTATTAATTTATTTGTTCTAGTTATGAAAAAATCTATTCCTGTCAAAAGAGCTTTCTTCAAAGAAAAACTTCCTTTTTTTTTTTACTTATCCTACTCGAAAAGTAAATAATGTTATTTTTCAGATAATTATATCTACTATTTATAGAATTACACTGAGCTTTAACAAGTTTATGCTTATATATTGATTCTCTTATTTATTATCACCAATGTTGATGAATTTATGCATAGCTTATTCTATACACAAATAGCTTTTTGAATTATCTTTTCAGAATAAATAAAGGAGACTTTCTCTTTTATGCACTTTCCCCTTACCAATCTTAAATTTCCCTTTAATCAACAATAAGAACAAATCTTCAATATAGTACATCTTCTATAAAATAAAACCATACGTAAGATAATTTTACTATTACAAATAATGACATAGTCTGTTTCACCTTTTACATTATCTAAAAAAGAACTTGTAGGAATTCTTACAAGTTCTTTTTTATTTCCTTTATTCTCTTCTTATTTACATACGCAAGATTTATACATTTGGTGGTGATACATACTATATTTATCCGATAAAATAATCTAAAAATTAATACATAATTGATCGTTTTAAGAAAAAGAAATTTCATAAATCTTCAATCACAGTTCTTAGTTCACCTAATAGAACGTATAAAGACTCATATCATCTTTTGATTATTTTTGGATGTTTTATTCTACGTATATTCGACACAAATTGATTGTTTTTTATGAATTTTCTTGAAAAATATTGTAATATCACTCCATTTTTTCTTCTATTTTGTTATGATGTTTATAATTAAATTGGATTAGGATTTTTTTAGAAAATGGGGGCGTATATTATGAGTGTCTCAGTAAAAGGAAATGAGCAATTAACCTCTCTATTGAACGACTGGTATCGATCTATGCTATCTCAGCAAGTTATAAAAGCTACTAATCTAAAAAAGAAAATTGATGAAAAAATTAATAAGTTAAGCATTGAACCGAATCAAGAGCATCAGGATCAAAATTTGTTACTATACTATTCACTACTCGAATTTCGTTACAAGGTCTTAACAGATAGCCTTGGTATTCAACAAAATAGTTTTGATACTATTAGCGATTATGATATGCCTACAGATCAATTTCTACAATTCTATTATCATTTTTTCAAATCCATTCATTCCACTTTTATATCAAATTATACTGAGGCAGAGGAACATTATAAACTAGCAGAAAAAATATTGGTAGCTATACCAGATGAAATTGAACACGCCGAATTTTACTATAGAATTGCTACTTTCTATCACCATACCTATAACAATCTCGCTTCTATCGAATACGCAAATAAATCGAGAGCAATCTTTTCAAAGTACGAAGGTTATGAAGTAAAAACAGCCTTTTGTAATAGTTTGCTAGGTGGTTGCTGCATCTATTTAAAACAGTACGAACAAGCAGAAGAATATCTACATTGTGCAATTGATTTACTACAAAAAAATAGGGAAGAAGATTCCTTGTTATACGTAAAAAATACTATGGGGTGGCTGTATTCTGATCAAAGTATGTCTACTTTAGCTATTCGTCACCTTTCAGAAGTAACAGAGAAAATCCCTACACACTTCAAGGCCATCTTCCTACAAGCTAAGGAACATTATAAGTTAGGAGAACAATCAACGGCCAGCCAACTCATTGATAAGGGACTACAGATTTGCAGAGAGATTCATAACGAAGAATATACACACCACTTCTCTATTTTAAAAAAATTAAACGAAAATATTCCATTGGAAGAATTAGAAAAAATCATTCAAGAAGGAATCTTATACTTTGAGGAAGAAGAATTATGGGAATATGTTGTCGAATACGCCGAATTATTTGCCACAAAATGTAGACAATTAGAGAACCACCAAAAAGTAAGTGACTATTTCCATATTTGTTATCAAGCAAGACAAAAATCAATCGCAAAAGGAGTGTTAAAATAATGAAAAAAATTAGCTTATTATTATCAAGCATTGCTTTTATTGGGGTATTAACGATGGGAATTTTTCAGTTTTCTAAAACAGATCAGCTTGCTACTCATGGGCATTATCCTGCTCCTTCATATAGTGTTGGCGATTATGGTGGTGCACCACCACAAATTTAATGTAAATGTATTTAAAAACCCTCCAAATGGAGGGTTTTTAAATGGCTTATCTGCCTGTTCAATACGCATAGAGAGTACATATTATACTTATTTACTATGTTATAAGATTTTTCATTTCCACTCTGTAACAAGATTCTAGCATTCTCTCCTAGAATCTCAACTTAAATCTTAAATCCACCAATTAACTCTTGAAGTTCTTCCGCCATCTGTGCTAATTGTATTGCTGAAGAATTTATCTCTTCCATAGAAGCATGTTGTTCCTCAGATGAACCAGCTATCGTTTGCATACTTGAAGAATTTTCTTTTACAGCCAGCTATTTGATCAATCGATGTATCGACTTTCATTGCATCAGTAGTCATTGTATTAGATAGTTCCACCATACCATGCACTTTTGACACAATATCATTTGCAGATTTTGAAATCTCATAAAAACTTTGTTTTGTATCGTTAGCAACTTTAATTCCCGACTGTACTTCTACGCCTACTTCATTCATAGCTTTTACAGTCTCATATACGTCTGCTTGTATTTCCTTAATTAAACTTCCAATTTCCATTGAAGATTCGGATGATTGCTCCGCCAACTTTCTAACTTCATCGGCAACAATTGCAAATCCTCTCCCCTGTTCCCCAGCTCTAGCTGCTTCAATCGCTGCATTTAATGCTAATAAATTTGTTTGTTCCGCAATATTTTGAATCGCTTCTAATATACTGCCAATTTGCTGTGATTTCTTATCTAATAATTTTATGACATTATCGGATTGAGAAACAGAGTGATGGATAGACTGCATTTGTGTTACAGTTTGTTCTACTAATTGTTCACCTTCATTGGCTTTTTGTTTAGTGTATATGGATGAAGCCGATACTTCAGAAGCATTCTCAGCTACGTATTGAATATTTCGTGTTACCTCACCAATTAATTCAGCTCCAGACTCAACTTCATTATTTTGAACCTCTGCACTGTTCGAGATTTCTTCCATCTCTTTTGTAATTTGTTCTGTCGCAACACTTGCTTGCTCTACACTAGCAGTTAGTTCCTCAGAAGACGCAGCTACATGTCCTGCAGATGTGTTAATTTGAGAAATAATATTACGTAACGACTCTGCCATTGTATTGAAACTACCACCTAATTGACCAAGTTCATCCTTTGAACGAATATCTATTTTCTCGGTTAAATCTCCTTGACTAATTCTTTGAGCTGAAATGACTAATTGTCTTAGTGGAGTAATTATAGATTTGAGTATGAATAGAATTACAATTCCACCTAACAATAATGAAGCACCTATTATAGTGAGCGTTTTATAAAAAATAGGATTGGTAGCTTCTTCAATTTCTTTCGTAGGCATTACGCCAGCTATTTTCCAACCTGTTTTTTTATTTGTCTTAAAGCTTATGTTTCGATCTTCACCATTGAGGCTATAAGTAATTACTCCATCTTCTGTCTTGTACAATTCATCCACTAAAGTTTTATCTAATTTCTCTCCAGGTTTTAGTGATGGATGAACAACTATAGTTTTATCTTGACTAACTATAGATACAAATCCTTGCTTCCCAATTTTTATCATTTTGGATGTTTTTACGATATCTTTAATATTCAAATCTACGCCAATGACACCACTTTTATCTGCATTCTGCTTTGCAATTGCAATTACCATATTTCCTGTAGACTTTGATTTATATGGAGATGAAACAATAATCTCTCCATCTGCTTTTACTGCATCCTTATACCAACTGCTTTCTAGCGGATTAAACCCTTCTGGTATTTTTCCAACAGGTGCATGAATAAATTGATTGTTACTGGATGCCGTATAAATCGTTTCTATCTCTGGATGTAACTGTATATATTGATCAAATTTATTCTGTACATTTTGCGATTGTTCAGGATTATAATCCCCTTGTGTGAGTACCTTTGCAAAATGAGTGATATCTGTATGCTTATTTTCTAATTCATCATCAACAATCTTATCTAAAATACTTATATTATCTTTTGCTGATTGTAGAATTGTTTCATTAAGATCTGTTTTTGCTTTATTATAAGATGATACTCCTACGATAAGGCTTGGTATAATTAATATTGCTATAAATGCCATAGACAACTTCGTTTTAAGCTTTATTTTCCCCAATCTTTCTTTTATATTAAACACTAGCTACTTCTCCTTTTCATTTTTACTACTTATATAGTTTATTTAAATTTTTCTCCTTTACTTTTCCACATTCATTTATGGTACCATTCGAAATGAAACCACAATTACATCCTATTATCCGTACTTTATAATTTAGAGATTTAATTTTCACAGACAGAGTTTTATCTGCCCTCCTTTCGAATATGTTATTTTTCTAGATTCAGCAATTATTAGACTACGAATTATTCCAAATAAACTTGATGCAACATATACTTCATTTAAAAAATAATTATTGGATTTGTTTGGATAAAAATCTAGTTTAGCGCTAATCCAATCGGATGAAATTCTTACCATAATACATTCACTAAACATAAATAAGTAAATTTATTTCTTTTAATACTTATATTTAACTGCCTTTTAACCATTCTAACTGTATTATTTCATCGTTTTATCTATTTATTACAACCACTTTTGTATTATTGAATCACTAAACTATAAATTCTAAATAGGAGAATAAAATAAATTAGAGAATTACATTGTAACACATATATATAAGTTGTTAATATTAAAATTTAAAACTTTACTATTTTTCATATGCAATATTACATGCGAAAAGCCATAATTTTTTTGTTATACTATGCATGTGGATTTTTCATCCAAAATCCACCCAAACGCATATTTATGTATATGCCACCCTAATTGATGAAAGTGAGAAGAGTGTTTATCATTTTTCTCACTTTTTTATTTAGGCTCTGTTAATATTGATTATTGATAAAAAGTATTAAATAAGGGAAGACACCTTAGAGTTGGTGCTTCCCTTATTTGTTGATTATTCAAATCTAAAATAGGTATTTTCTAAACCTATTCTTTGCTTTAATGTTCTGCCCAAAGCATAATTATTTGGTAATTCTTTTTCAATGACACAAATAATATAACCTGCTTTTCCTGTTGTTAAATTAGTTAGTTGTAAGTAGTTAGTGTTGTCGTAGATATAAGAAATAATATATTCATAGAAATTATTTTCTTTATCTTCTCTATTCATACCAACATTGTACACCCTAACTCTTGCTCCTACCCAAATTTCCTCATCATCATCAACATTACTTAAAGGCATCCATTTCGAGTTATCCAATATTTCACCCTTTTCTTAATTCATTCGTTTATACACGAATGTTGCTAGACACAAACTATCATAAGCATCCGTCATTTCATTGATTAGACGACCACCGACAGAGAAAAAAGACTCAACATAGCTTTTTACCCATTGAAACACTTGCTCTTTTAGTTATTTTTACATTTTGAATCTACGAAAATGAATTCCCTTATAAAAACTCTAACAGAGAATCTTCCTTCCAAATTTCACCTAGGGAATTATTTGTTTTCCAAAAAACCTACCAACATCTTTATCAACTCATTTTAGAATATTTAAACAATAATTCCATATACATTACCTGCATAAATTATTCATTTTCTTTTATATAAGACCTACCTTTTTACTTTTGATAGATTATTAGACATTGGATTATTATACATAAATCCCAAAAACATGCGGTATTTTGTAGAATTTTGTCTATCAATATGTATGTACACCCTTTTGTAGTGGATATAGACTGTGAGGTGTAAGGAGATACCTTACAAAATAATAAAAAGGAGATTATAGAATGAGTAGATTAACAAAATTCTCAAAGTTAGTATTTGCAACTTTAATCGCGGGAAGTAGTCTAAGCACCTTTGTTTCGTCACACAGTGTACAAGCTGACACCTTAGATCCTAATTACCAAGACAATATAAAATTCATACCACCTTCTAGTGCTAGGCCAAAATTGGAACAAAAAAACACTATTGTTCCAGAAGCAAAAGTTGTTAAAAACCATTATGTAAAGTACTCTAAAGCACATTTCCAAACTAAAGAAAGTATACCAAAAGAGATTTATTATTCTTCAGAAGGCTTTAAGGGCTATATACAGGCAAGTACCGTTTGGGATATGGGAGATCATTTCGCAACACTATATTCCGGAACCGTTATTCGATGTTAGACTTTTAATCCATTCTCCCCTAATGCTTAAAATGGTTAATAACTCACTGCCAATACTGTAATATCTATTGTTCATAAAATAAACCACAAAATCTTTCGATTTCATGGTTTATCAAATATAAAGATAATGCTAAACGAATACTCTAACATTACCTTCCCCAAAGTTAATTATAGAGTATTTTCAAAAAAAAGACACTCTTGTAGTGTCTTTTTTATAGTATTTTAAAAAGAATTCCACCTACTAACACCTTTTTGTTGCGCCTATTCGTTTATTTCAATATAATACTTTTCCATCTCGTATATGCAATAGACAATGATAGCTAAACTCCAACTGACACTATAATAATTATGTGTGTAGAAGTCATAGCCCGCTTTAATACCTTTCTCTATTACAACTAATGTAAATCCTAAAGCCACCCATCTGTTAATTTTCATCTTTATAAACGTTAAAGAGATAATTATTAAAAATAAAATATTTGTAAGATGATTTATCATTAGCTCATATTTTTGAATGTATACTGCCATTATACAAGCAACGATATTAGTCGCAATGCCAAAGGCAATCACCGCTCCCCAAACCCTGTCCGAAAGTCCCACTCCTGAGTCAGTCCCTTCCTAAACAAATATCCCTTTCTTTAATTCGTTCCTACACCCTATTCAAGATATGCTAAATTATCCTTGTCTGATGAATATCTATTTATCTTTTCATATAGAGCAAACAAAATTTCTACCCATAATTTTTTCTTTATTAAACAAACTATGTCTAAGCCGTTTGAACTAGCGGCTTCACTCTTCTGGTAATGAGATAGCACAATTTATTGAATTGACTAACTCATTCAATCCACTGGCACCGGCAGGCAACAAAATAGTTGTCTGCCATTTTCATGTATACTTTTTCTAATTTCATTACAAACCAAATGTGTGCTGTACTGATTTCAAAAGGACAGCATTTCATTTTTTAAAATGTAAAAAAGATAAGATCCTGTCTACTTTTGGTATAGGACTTTTTCTTTTCACACATACTATTTTTGAACCTGTTTACCGATACGTGTCCTAATGGTGTCTTGAATTCCTCCTAAAAAGGGCTGCAGATACGACTGCATGCCCTTTTATTTACGTTGCTTCTCTATATTGAGTAAAATAATTAAAAACTAAAAATGTAATATTACATATTTTTTCTGTTCAGATTATGTTAAGATTTACTTCTTAGTCGAATTATGGTTTCGTATCTAATTCAGCAATATGTGAACTGTTTATCTAAAGAAAAGACACCCAAAAGGTGTCTTTTCTTCTTTTAATCTAAAAAACATTTCTCCTATTTAGTAAGATCCAATTAGCCCTCTAACCTAAGCCTCATATTTAAAGGTAATTTAATCATACACTCAAGAATTTTCATCTATTTCAATATACTTATAACTTAATTTCCAATCACATTTCCAGCACTATATTTGCTTTCTTACAGAATTTCTGTCTTGTTCTTAATTCTGTCAAAATCCTCATGTAGCTATACAAAGAATATATGCTACTATGATATTAAGAAACTATGCGTTCCCTTAACCCTGTATCCGGCCCTGTATTTATTACAGGGTCTTTGTTTATTTTATTGGCTTATAAAGGTTAATACACAACCAATTTCAATTAAAACCGTTTAAATGTTAGTTAGAATTTGAAAAAATATATCTATTAACTTTTTTAACAAATGTAATCTAATATTAAATTTCTAAATCTATACTGTACTATACACCAGTTAACACTATATAAATAGTATTAACTATCTTAATTGAATATTAGCAATAATAAGTATAAACATTATCAATTTACTATATCTTACATTTATGTAAAAATAGATGTATGTTAAGCTTATTCAAAATCTTTCCCCTAATAAAGATTTGAAGTAGCATTTCATGATTCTCCTTACTGTTAATATGCCTTGAAAAAGAACCCTATAGGGTTCTTTTTCTTTTCATTATAACCTCAGTAAGTCCTTATTTAACATGCAAAAGGACTGCTAATTACTTGCAGCCCTTTTACATGTTAATATACACTTGTATTAAATACTTAATACTTTCTTGTATTAGGCGTTTATACAAACTAAACATGCCATTATTATTTAGATATATAACACTTCAAAGTTTAGAAGTATACAATAACAAATCTTTCCCAACTTCCAGCTACATAACTATTAGCAGTTAATTCTCTACCACCATTTGCTGATATAAATCTACCATTACTTAGTGCTTGTAATACATATATCCTATTGTCTCCACCATTATATAAGATAAATTTTTCCCATGCCCCAATTGATGTACGATCTGCTACTACTCTACCGTTTGGCTCAAACGAAACGTACTTTCCATTACTTTTTGCTTTTAAAGCAAACGTATATAATTCCCCAGTCGGAATTAATTCAAATTTCTCCCATTCATTAACTGCATTACGATTTGCTACTACATTACCCGATGGCTCAGCAGAAACATATTGTAAATTTGCTGCCTGTATAGCAACTGTCCAACTTCCATTAAATAAATTCACGCCTTTTAGTGAACCTGCTCTTGATAGATTTGCTGCCGATACATCATTCGATGGTGTAATCATCAATATCATTAAAACCATCGGCAACATCATTAAAACTAACTTTTTTGAGATTGTATTACCACTTGCACGTGTTATGAACCTCTTCATTCCCATTCCTCCCTTAATATGCATAGAACTCATATACATCATACCAAATATGTAAAATATTGTAACAGAAGAGGGGTTTTATCAATAAATACCTTACTATTCTGTTTCTTTTTTCTCAAATCTATAGCACTTAAACATTTATCAATTCTCAAGCACATTTTTAAAATCCCCCCTGATAAACAAATATAGCAGTTGATAGCAAGGAGAGTATATACAAAAGAGAGAGTATTTTCATTTCACTTTTCTTTAAATAAAAACCAAATAGCCGTTCATAATGAACGACTATTTGCATCTAACGAATAATTAGAAGGTTCTTCATGTTAATCTATTTTGTTTAATCCCGTTGAAGTAACTTGATAGGTTCTTTTTTTGCCTATATATTCTTGTTTATTATTCTCAAGGTTAAGAAGTGTAGCACGTGTCTTTTCCTTTACTGCTTCCCCTTCTATATGGGTAAACTCAATGTAATCCCCCGCTTTTAAGGACACCGTTTGGATTTCAGCAGTTTGTTGTCTGTTTCCCACTATTTCCTTATTATACACAACATTACCGGTTGAATTCTTTACTGTAATACTTGCATATGTCTGATTAAAGTAAGAATGTGGTACGCCTGCTTCTAAATTCACCTGCATTTTCTCTGTTGTCCTATTATAATCAACTTTTGCGATTTCTCTATCACTATATCCTTTTAAAGACCACCTAAAATGATTTCCATCTAAAACCGTTGTTTCTGGCATTTTTTCTACTTTCTTCAAGCCTTCTTTTGTAACTTCGTACATGACTTTTTTTCCAAAACTTTCTTGTTTACTGCTGTCTACATTTATTAAAGTAGCTCTATGCACACCTTCTAGGTGTGTCAACTCAATATAATCTCCTACTTTAACTGGAACTTTTTGCGATTCAGCATTTTGTTGTTTGTTTCCATAAATGTCTTTATTGTATACTACTTTCCCTGTTGCATTTTGTACTTTAATACTCGCATATGTCTGATTAAAATAATGATGCGGTACGCCTGCTTTTAAGTCGATTTGCATTTCTTCTGTCGACTTATTGAAATTAATTTTTGCAAACTCGAAATCACTAATTCCTTTTAGTGACCATGCAAACTGGTTTCCTTCTAAAATACTAGAAGAGTTCGGGATATCTGAATTAAAACCTAAGTTATCTAATATAGATTTTAGATCAGGTAAAACACCTATTCTATCATTCCACGGATCTTGAGATTTTGTTCCTGTATTCGGATTACTTAAGATATTTCTTAATTCGGCTGGTGTATAAGGAGAACCTCGATGTTCTTTAGCAATACCTTGAATCGAAGTTGCTGCTCCAGCAATAATTGGTGAAGCACTTGATGTTCCACTAAATGTTGATGTATATAAATTTGTAGTATTTTGACTTGGATTTGCTGATGTTGTATCAACATTTTCTCCCCATCCATATACATCTAATCGACTTCCATAATTTGAAAACCATAAACGTTGATGTGGAACAGTTGATGATCCCGCCCCAACCATAATAGCACCTGAATCCTTGAAGTCTGGACTATTTCGATTTAAAATCTTTTTTCCATTACGATCTTTAAAATTATCTAAGTCGTTTGAACCATTTGCGCCAGCTTCTATAATAATAATCCCTTTATCTGTACCAACACGAATTGCATCAAAAATATCTGGATGTACTTCTACAGGTAAATATTTATCCCCATACCCATCATACGAAGCTTGTGCCTCTAATAAAAGAATATCTCCCGCTTGTAAATTATGTACAGCACTTAAAATAGCATCCGCTGTATTATAAATTCCATTATCCCTAATCTGGGATATTACTTTTACATTTGCTTTTGGTGCAATTCCAATATTTCCAATTTGATTATCTTCAGATGAAACAATTCCTAATACAGAAGTACCATGAGCTCTATGCTGGCTTATATTTTGTCCCGACATAAGCTTAATATTTTTATTGACTAAATCCTCATGGTTCAATAACCATCCATATTCCATATCCACAAAAGTTGTATCCTTCCCATCACCACCTTTAATGCTCCAAGCATGCGAGGCATTAATTCCCTTTGGTGCCGCTTCAAGATATCCTTGATTTTTAAATCTAGGGTCATCGTACGGATTAACAGATAAATTTGGTAACTGTATTTCAGGAGGGGTCAAAATTTGTTTTTCTTGTATATAAGCCTCCTCTACGAGAGGAGATGTTTCAAATTTTTTCAGTAATAATTCTATTTCTATGTTATTAGGAGCTTGTACAATATAATAATTTAATAAATTATTAGCTGATTCATTAGCAACTGATTTAGATTGTACTGATAACTTTTCAATCTCTATCGGATTTACAGATGAGAACAGACGATTCAAAGTAAGTTTTGTATTTTCGGAAAATAACTGCTTTAAATTGTTATCATAATCCCCATTTTTTATTCGTTTCTCAATACCATCTTCATAAGGTAAGTCAATTTGATTTTTAAACTTTACAATTAATCTTTCTTCCTGTGAATCTCTTTCTTTGTATGTGACATTATTAGATTCAGCGTAAACTTTATTATGAATACTATCATTTTGTAGGATTAAATCTGTTCCTACAAATGTGGTCATTGCAATTGATGAAATTAGAAACCCTTTGAATATGTTCATACTATACCCGCCAATCTATATTCTCTTGAGAATTTTTTAATGCGTATAATGGTTAAGATTTTTATATAATATATATATCTATAATTTAACTTTTGTAGTGAAATCTATGACTTTATTAATAATCCCATAGAGGTAACCTGATATATTCTTTTCTTTCCCATATACTCCTGTTTACTATTCTCAAGATTAGTAAGTGTGGCGCGTGTCTTTTCCGTTTGTGCTTCTCCCTCTATATGAGTAAACTCAATACAATCTCCTACTTTGACTGAAACGGTTTGGCTCTCAGCATCTTGTTGTCTATTTCCTATAATTTCTTTATTGTACAAAATATTACCGGATAAATTCTGGACTTTAATGCTTGCATACGTATTAGTAAAATAAGGATGGGGTATACCCGCTTCTAATTTAAGCTGCATTTTTTCTGTTGCTTTGTTATATTCTATTTTCGCGATTTCTCGATTATTATATCCCTTTAAAGACCACCTAAAATGATTTCCATCTAAAACCGTTGTTTCTGGCATTTTTTCTACTTTCTTCAAGCCTTCTTTTGTAACTTCGTACATGACTTTTTTTCCAAAACTTTCTTGTTTACTGCTGTCTACATTTATTAAAGTAGCTCTATGCACACCTTCTAGGTGTGTCAACTCAATATAATCTCCTACTTTAACTGGAACTTTTTGCGATTCAGCATTTTGTTGTTTGTTTCCATAAATGTCTTTATTGTATACTACTTTCCCTGTTGCATTTTGTACTTTAATACTCGCATATGTCTGATTAAAATAATGATGCGGTACGCCTGCTTTTAAGTCGATTTGCATTTCTTCTGTCGACTTATTGAAATTAATTTTTGCAAACTCGAAATCACTAATTCCTTTTAGTGACCATGCAAACTTGTTTCCTTCTAAAATTGTTGCTTCTGGCATTTTTTCTATTTTCTTCAGGCCTTCCTTTGTAACTTCGTATAGGGCTTTTTTTCCAAAGCTCTCTTGTTTACTATTATCTACATTTGTAAGAGTAGCTCTATGTACACCTTCTAGATGTGTTAACTCTATATAATCGCCTACTTTGACTGGAACTTTCTGCGATTCAGCATTTTGCTGTTTGTTTCCATAAATCTCTTTGTTATAGACCACTTTACCTGATGTGTTTTGTACTTTAATACTTGCATATGTACTATCAAAGTAGTCATGTGGTACACCTGCTTTTAGATCAATTTGCATTTCTTCTGTTGATTTATTTAAATTTACTTTCGCAAATTCAAAATCTCCAATCCCTTTCAGCGACCATGCAAATTCATTACCTTCAAAAATGTTTGGAGATTCATTTTTGATTTGTACCTTTTTCTCAACAGTTTGATCAAATATATCCGTTAATACAATTTTTGCATAAGCATTTGTTGGTAATGATATAGATTGACTGATTCCATTTTGATAAGATTTAATATCATTAATTACGTTAATAGGTTGGCCCGTCATATTTTCATTGTTATAAATTTCAATTTTCCCCTTAAATTGCGGTGTACTATTTTCTTTTAGTTTCCAAGATACATTTAATTTTTCATTTTCATAATATATAGATTGGATATCAAAATCTAATTTTCCTATTTCAGGTTGAGTAGGTTGATTTAGCGTGAATATTTTTCCTGCCCCAATAGTAGACTGCGTATTACCTCCTGCTTTGACCCATACATATTCTGAAGTAGATCCTCCATCATATTGATAAGTATTATCATGCGTTCCAGAAATACTTTGATTATTCCAAGAACTCCATTGTTTATCAACTAATTTTCGGCTATAACCATTTTTCAAGCGCGCTTCTCGAACATTCTGTCCACTATCAGCCCAGTCTTCTTGAAACATTCCTAAACCATGATTAAATGCAACATTAGCAACCGGAAAGTCCATAATTGCAATTTGATGCCATTTATTCTTTGTTACATCTTTCATCCATTGTCCAAATTTAGTATGACCATTTTCTTGCCATGAACGCATTGTCATTGTGTACCAATTGTAGTCTTTCCAACCATAAGTTGTTTGAACCTTCATTCCTGTTCCTTCTCCTCCAAAGGGTCCAGCTTGCGAATTCGGAGATAAGTATTCGGCCTTTATTGCTTCTTTAGAGGAAATTGGATCCCATAAGGCAAAATGTAAAGTACGTTTTCCATTTTCATCAAACCCACTTTGTTGTTGAAAACCAGCATATCCTCCAGCTTCACCACCTGCATTCCAGTTGTGTACAGCCCAGTACGTATAAGGTGGTGTCTGAACTGGTGACCAGTCTATACTAATAATATCTGAGGCAGGTATATTTTGGGGACTCACATAAACTGCTGGAGCAGCTGAATGTGTTGCAGCTTTAGTGTGCAAAATAGACGTTCCAAACATAGAAAACATGCTACATGCTGCGGTAATTATAATAACTTTATTAAATCTTTTCTTTGTTTTCTGACTAATCACTAATCTACATCCTTTTCTAATTTTTATTATTGAATACTAACGTAGTAGAGAAATCTATCAAAATTCAAACAACATCCAGTAATTCTTTAAAATACTGGATGTTGTTCTATCTTTACATCTGATTCTTACATATTAATTGATTGTAATTGCTTTCCATAACGATAGTGCAAATATCCAATTCGGGTCACCATTTCCTTGATGATTTTGAACAGCTTCATACACTGTCCCTTGATGTTCTACTTTATCGCCCTTTGTATATGCCTTCTTTGGATCCCATTTTTCATAAGATACATTTTGATCTTTAGTTTTTACAAGAAGAATTTCACTTTGGATTGATGTATTTCCAGCTGCATCTACAGCCTTCACTGCATATTTATATTCCTTATTAACTGTTAAGTTTTGATCAGTAAACGTCGTTCCTTGTACCGTTTGAATCAATTGTCCATCGCGTAATACCTGATATTCTTTTACACCTACATTATCTGTAGAAGGATTCCATTTTAGCTCTACACTGTTAGAAGTAAGGTTGCTTGCATATAATCCTTGTGGCTGTGTTGGAGCTTCTGTGTCCGGTTTCGGATTAACAATTTGATTTACTTTCTTCAGACCTTCCTTTGTAACTTCGTACATGGCTTTTTTTCCAAAGCTCTCTTGTTTACTATTATCTATATTTGTGAGAGTAGCTCTATGCAAACCTTCTAGATGTGTTAACTCAATATAATCTCCTACTTTGACTGAAACTTTTTGCGATTCAGCATTTTGTTGTTTATTTCCATAAATGTCTTTATTGTATACTACTTTCCCTGATGCATTTTGTACTTTAATACTCGCATATGTTTCATTAAAATAATGATGCGGTACGCCTGCTTTTAAGTCTACTTGCATTTCTTCTGTCGACTTATTGAAATTAATTTTTGCAAACTCGAAATCACTAATTCCTTTTAGCGACCATGCAAACTGGTTTCCTTCTAAAATATTATTTACATTAGGCATATCTGGTTTAATTGGATTAGAATCCGTCCCCTTCCAAATCTCTGCTGTTAAAATTGGATATCCTAATGCAGCTACTTTTTGAATGGTATCGTTATTTGGACGTAATCCCCACTTCTCAAAGAAAGGAATCAAATTTTGTTTGGCTACTTTTGATGCTGAAATCATAAATAATTGTTTTTTATTTTCATCAGTTTGTGGAAGTTCACCTGAAGGCATGTCTCTATACAATTGATGCAATTTAGGATAGAAATCCTCTCCATACGCTAACTGTAGTTGCCAAAGCATAACAAGCTTTACAAAAACATCGCTAATTTCATCATAATTTTTATTCACTTGTTCTAGATATTGAAATGCTTTTGGATAAATTCCACTTTTCTCTAAGTTGGATGGTTGATTAAATGCTTTTTCTACAGAAAGGCTGTATATATTATTTTGTACTTCTGTCATATTATAAAACTTCCAGGGCGATTGTTGTCTCAAATGTCCTGCCTCATGCCAAGGGCCCCAACCATCTGTTATAAATTTATTAATATCTAACACGTATTGGATTGCATCTCCTACATATGCTGTTCGATAAGAAGTTGCATACATATAATAATCGGGAGAATGATTTTCTTCTACGTAATGAACATAATGTTTATCTACTTGTTCTTCGGATAATCCAGCTACTTTGTCTTGAATTCGAGTAGCTTCATCCATCTTTTTTAAGAGTTGTACAGGATCTGTATTAGAACCCAACAAATATTTCTTAACACGTGCAAGGCTGGCCGTAATTAATACACGTTCTCCTTTTAACTCCACTGCATGTGCATTAGGATATTGGTCCAGCATGTTTATTAAATCTTGTTTCGTATGCTTTCCTAGTTCAAAGAAAGGCGTAGTCGTTCCACCTGTTGTGATTGTTGTTCGAATGGTACCCCCTTGTTGTTTATTATAAAAATAAATCATCCCCCCACTTGGAGATTGGATTGTGTTTATACCAGGTTTTAATGTGAATGATTTTATCTTAGAATCTTCTCTCCAAGAAGCATCATACGAATAAGTTCCAATATATACCTGAATATCTTGATTACCTTCTACATTAATCGTTATTTGTTCATTTGGCTTTGCATATAAACCAGTTGGTTCATATGGACTAAATGCCATACTTTTTCTTTCCTGTTGTTTCAGTACCTCAACATCCCCTTTTCCTGGGACTGTAAATGTTCTATTTTCTGATTTAACTGACTTTTCTTTTTGCAATGATGTCGATAAATTTTTTTGCTGCTCCTTTTGCTCCGCAAAGACATCCGATGAAAAAATCATTCCAGTCGCAAGCATAGTTACTGTAGCAGTGGCCGCAAGTATTTTTCTAGTTTTATGTTTTGAATTATTCCCCATATTATCTCCCTCATTTTTCCTTAGTACTCTTAAGTTTTTTTGTTTTCTTCTCCATGTTTTTACAATCTAAACTATTCATACTATTTAAATTGTGTCTATTACTCTATATTTTTTCATAAATATCTCCTTTTCTTTATGTATTATTGTATATAAATGTTATTTGATGACACATTAAATAACAACTTTACGATAAACTCATCGATAACAGCCTATTATGTTTTGATTCTGTATTCTAAACTTCCATCCAATTAGAGAAATATATCCAATTGGATAAATAAGTAAATAAATTACAACATTTAAAGGTTGGGATCTCACGAAAAATTCATAAATTTTTTTTTACTTTAAAGGTTTAAACAATTGTGACCACATTTGTTTGAACCTCCACAATTTTTTTCTAAGCTATTCTCTAAAAATCTTATTTTTCGTTGTAAATAAACCTGATTGGTACTCTTTATGCAAAAGAAAAGATGGAACCTTTAATTCAACTCCACCTTTTTTCGAAATAAAAAGCATCTAATTCTATTTGAATTAGATGCTTATATTTAGTCCTTAAACCTAATATTCTAAACTATTTACGCGTTTGTAAATCTTTTTTTATTACATCCCAGAGTGAATTATCTTGACGCATCGGTTTACCCTCTTCATCCCATTTTATTTTTTCTGTTCCCAATTCATAATTCATCCCTGTCCATGTGTCTTCACGGAATGCATAGAATGATTTATGCCATCCTTTTTGGTTAAAGATAGAAATAAGATCTTGCATGTATTGGGTAGCACCTGGAACAGTACGGTTAATTCCAAACTCCTCTGCAATAATTCGATTAGATGGTACATGATTTTTCTTAGACCATTGTTGAATTGGCTTCAAAAACTTCTCTAATCCCTGTCTATTCCACATTACAGGTTTCTCTAAATCCCCTACTTTTACTAATCCTGGATATTGATATTCCTTGTTTTGTTTTTCACCTTGGCTCGTTAATTCATATGGTTCATACATATGAAATGCGTATAGTGTTTTTTTATCCTCTACTGGTTTTAAATATTTAAAGGCCCATGGAGTAGCATATAAACCTGAATCTAAAATAATCGGTGTTTCTTTGTCCACTTTACGAATGGAGTTAATCACCTTTTCATAAAATCTGTTTAAATCAGCTGTCGTTCCTTTTACTTTTGCATACCATTTCTCGTAATCTTCCGTCCAAAAATCATTATATCTATTATTTTTAGCTGTTTCTGGATGTGGTTCATTTATAATATTATAACCAACCACCGCGGGGTGATCTTTTAGTTCCAGAGCGAGGTCCTTCCAAAATTGACTTGCTTGTTCTTGATACTTCTCTTCTTCCCACATTCTGTCGTCATTCTTATTATTATTAAATTGGCGCCATCGATCACCGGGTAAGGATAACATTGTAAGAACGACTTTCATTCCTTGTGATTGTGCGGCATCTAAATCCGCCTTTAATTTTTCTAGATCTTCCTTTACTAATCCCCGATAGTTATCTGCATTACCTATCAGAAAATCCTTTCCAGAAGTATCTGGTTTATCCTCAAATAGAAAATCTTTATCTTTTGCCCATTTATCAGGTGCTAAACGTACATATTCAATATTAGCTTCTTTTGCACTTTTATAGTTTTCAGGTAATGACGTACTATTCATGAAATTAGTACCCTTTCTTTTCGAATCCCAAAAACTAATTTTTGAATCGCCCTTGTGGTATGTATCAGCTCTTACATTCATTTCCTGTACTCCAAAACTCATCATGCCTAATAACGCAACAATTGGCAAAACTTTTTTCACAACTTTTCCTTCTTTCTCTTTATATTTAACACACATAACATACCTTTGTTTTGTTACAGGAATATGGCAATTTTCCAAAAATACCTTTTAAATTTATACATTGGTAGTTCATTCATAAAAAAAGAAAAAGATAATTAGAACGTTGCTTCATTTTAAAAGAAACAAAAAAGGAATCCTTTACGGATTCCTTTTTGCAATGCACTCTTTTTCAAATGGTACATTTTGCACCTACTTTTAGTATAACTTATAATTCCTATAAAATAAATAAGATTAACTGAAATTTACTTCAAATTGTGATAAAAAACATAATTAAGAAACGCAGATAACTAAATATCATCCCTTTATTAAATAAAAAAGATTAAATAATTCCCCCTCCAAACTAGGACCCCTTTACACTTTTTTACAAATATTGTTATAATCAGATAAACTAAAGCATTATCCCATTAACAAAGGGACTCCATAATTGGAGTCCTTTTGTTAATTAGCTATTAAAAATGATAGCATGTGATTATTGTATAATTTCTTCCTTTTTTAGATCTGCATATTCTTCTACGAAATCCCATAAACCTTGCTTTTCGAAGTAAGAAATACTTTTTTCACTTCTTCTAAGAGTTTAATTGCTTCATCTTCATTAAGAGAGCGTAAAATATTGAAATGATATACATACTCTTCATTTCCTAATTCCATACAAACTGCTAATCCTTTTTCAATAAGTTCTTTTACAATATTTGTTTTTCTTAGCTTATAGTGTTCACGCGCTTGTAAGAACACTGCTTTAAAATGGGCAATATTCTTCTCTGTGACTTCTGATAAATGACGAATTGCTAATTTAGATAAATTTTGAGTTGCATATAATAGTCCTAGATTATGCCTTACTATTAAAATCAATTTTTCTTCATTATGTTTTTGCAAAAGGTCAATGGAACGATTGAAATGTTCTTCCGCTTTTTCAAATTGCTTTAAGAATATACGAGCTGTCCCTAATGCGGTTTCACAAGAAGCAACTTTCACCTCATATCCCATTAGCCCTAAATACAAGGAATATAGATACTTATTTTACTTTCAAAGGCTGAAACCTTGCTGCATAACTACTGAAAATAAAGTGAAAAGACGTTCAAATCCATATGGATAGATCGTCTTTTCACTTTATTTCATACATATACTGATTTTTCACTTATTCATTTTGTATTGTACTTAAAAAACCAATAAATTCATCTTCATTTACAGGTTTACTGTAGTAATAGCCCTGAATTAGATAACATGCATTACGTTGTAACACTGTTAATTGTTCCTTCGTTTCTACCCCTTCTGCTATCACTTTCATGTTTAAAGTATGAGCAAGTGAAATAATGGTTTGTATAATTTCATCTCCATCAGTAGAAGTTCCAATCCTATTAACAAATTCTCTTGGAATTTTCAAAGTATCAATTGGATAAAGAGGCAGATACGCTAATGAAGAATAACCTGTACCAAAATCGTCAATTGATAAATGTACACCATATGATTTTAATGCTTTTAACTTCGATAAGGTTTCCTTTTCATCTACCATTGCTATTCGCTCTGTTAATTCCAAATCAATCGAATTAGCAGGTACTCCTATCTCTTCTATGGTAGATATAATGGTTTGAACAAAATCTTTCTGTTCAAACTCTATAGCTGATAAATTTATCCCCATCTTTAGATTTGAAAAGCCCGCAGAATGCCATTCTTTCAGTTGTTGACACGCTTTCTGTAACGTCCACTTCCCAATTGAAATAATCTGCGCCGTTTCTTCTGCGATAGGTATAAACTCAAAAGGAGAAATCAGTCCAAGCTCTGGATGTTGCCAACGTATTAAAGCCTCTGCACCAATAACCTTACCTGCCTTACTATCAATTTGTGGTTGATACAATAAAAACAACTCATTATTTTCAATTGCATTTGGTAAATCCTGTTCTAATCGTAATCGACGAGTTACTTTTTGAGATAATGTCTCGTCATACATACAAACAGCATTGTTACCTTTTTCCTTTGCGCTATACATAGCGATATCAGCGTGTTGTAAAAGTGTAGTAGTATTTATTCCTCCAAATGGATACACTGCTATTCCTATACTAAGAGATAAGTAAAAACTATGCTGATTTACTACAAATGGTTCTTCAGTTTTACGAAATAGAGTTTTACACAAATCCAATAGCTGTTGCTCTGTTTGGTTATGGACAATGATCGCAAACTCATCACCACCTATTCTTGCTAGAGGAATAGTCGGTGACAGACATGTCCTAAAACGTTTGGCAACTTCTTTTAAAACCTTGTCACCAATCGAATGACCCAATGTATCATTAATAGTCTTAAAGCGATTTAAATCAATATACAGGAGCCCAAACTTATCCTGTGTTTTTTGTGCACGCTTAATAGATCTATCTAATTCTTGTTGGAAGAATATACGATTTCCAATCTCCGTCACCGTATCATGGAATGCAAGGTAATTTATCTCTTCCTGTTGTAGTTTCATCCTTGTTATGTCTTTTACCATTACATAGCTCCCAAAGATTTGTCCTTCTATCATAATAGGAACTATAGTGACATACCAAAAGAGTATATCTTTCTCATTGTTATTTTTCACACGTAACTGTAGTGAAGATGAACTACATCGTTTCCCTTTCTTTATAGCTGCTTCCAATTCAGATTTATCTTCATCTAAAAAAATAGAGAAGCACTCTTTGCCTATCAATGCAGCACTTTCTTTTCCTAATAACATACTTCCAGCCTGGTTTATATTTAATACGATACCGTTTGAATCAATCGTTAAAATAGGATCCGGATGATACTCATATAATGACTTAAATCTCTCTTGATTTTTTACTAAATCATTAGATTTATTTATTAAATCCCTTGTTCTTTGAGATACTGTTTGTTCTAATTGATTATTAAACACTTTTAATGTTTTAGTTAACTCTTTGTTTTGCATTCGTACGATTGTATGACGAATCAGTACAAATACAAAAGCAATACAATTTCCCGTAATTAATGTAGCTGAAGAAGTTTGCTCTTTCAAAGTAAAGCCAATTAAGACTGCAACTGCAAGATAAGGGAATATACCAAGAAGTTTCTCTCCAAATGTCGGATTAATAATAAAATAATTTCTTTTAGAAGAAGTATTCTTTGGGATTGTAGCAGCAATAGCGATAAATAATAGGAAAACTCTATACAAACACCTTAAAAATATAACTGAACGCTCTGACAAATCACCTTGTAAGTAAAAATACAAATAGTCCGTAATAGCCAATCCAGTTAATACTAGGATAAAAATAAACAATTTACTTTTTGCATTGAAAATAGCAGGTCGAAAGATCAGTGTAACTCCAAGTAATAGAAGCAATAAATCTATAATCGGAAAAATAAATGAGAGAAAAACATCTCCAATTGATAAGAATAAAATATTTGCAGATGGTTTATTAAATAGGTACCACTCTAATGTAAAAATAGCAGTAACAACAATGCATAAATCACAAAGTAAATACGCTTTCTCCCATTTGTTACATTCCATCATAATTTTATAAAAGAACGCAAAAAGAAAGAAGAATAAGAAAAACAGTAGAAATACATCAGAAATATTAAAATTTTGTATTGGCAATTCTACATTAAGTACTTGAAAAGCGGATATGAAATTTCCTATCAAAAAACACCCTATTGCAATAGTAATGCAAACCCAGAATACTCCTAACTTAATTTTTTGGGATAATATAGAATACAGTAATGAGATAAATACAGTAGTTTCAACGACTAAAGATGATAGTCGGATATTAAAATCTGATACGAAATAATGATTCGGAAAAACAAATAAAAATATAAAGCAAAAGCTTATATAAGTTATTAAAGCCAATATCAATACATAAAATTGCACATATACATGTTTACGCAATGGATTCACCTTCTTGATTTTTCTATACTTTTATTAAAAAATGGCTTGATGGTGGCACAAGTCCTACTAATTAAAATGTGTGCTATCTATTATCCATATTATGACCTTTTTAAAAGATTTCTTTCTACACACAACAATCTTATTAACTTTTTGTAGATGTTTACAATTATCAATACTGAGGATTCTAAAAAGGATAAGCTGAAAAATGTAATTTTTTAAGTATTTGAGCATCGTAAATTTGGCGGGTACAACTTATCTACTCTTTACATATGAGATAGAATCTACTCCTCTATTGGATTATAGTTGCTATCTGTCACACTTAAAAAGGAATGAAAATATACTATCATTAAAATAGAAATTCAAATTAGTTTACGAAACCAACTGTAACTATTATAGTTACACAAAAAGTTGATGTCAATTTCATATCCTCCCTTTTTAACGGACAAAAGACATGACCTATTGAACAAAAATGTGATGTTTATAAAAAGGGCGGTAAAGTTTTATCTCCTTACTCAAAGAATTATAAATGATTTAGAATTAGATGAAATTGAAGCCAATATTGCATCTCCCTAAAAAGAATGTTACTCTAAAAATAGAATTATGAAAGGAATGATGGATGAATAATGATTAACTAATTTATATTTTAAGTTGAATTTTATAACTTCAAACTACAAAATATAGGGTTAGTCTATCCATTTTTAAAATTCAGTTCATACTTTATTTGTCATGATTCAAATACTTAATAAGTACTTATTAAGTATAGACGAAAGACTAATCCTTCCGATTACAAATTGGGGGATTTTTTTATTCCCGTTTGTCTTAGTTGAAACTTACTAATTGTTAAATGTACTTCACAAATAAAGGAGCGAGAAAAATGAGTACTTCAGATACTATTGTTACACATGTAATGCTCTATATAAGTCGTTAATATCCATCAAACTTATATAGAGGAATTAAAAAATGGATGGATGTTCCGACTTTATATGAAACGTTTCGATATATAAAGGAGGAATTATTATGTCAATGATAAAGGTCCAAGACTTAACTTTTTCATACCCAGGTAGCTTTGATAATATTTTTGAAAGTGTAAACTTCCAAATAGATACGGATTGGAAGCTAGGATTTATTGGTAGAAACGGACGAGGTAAAACGACATTCTTTAATTTATTGTTAGGGAATTATGAGTATAGCGGGAAAATCCTTGCTTCAGTAGAATTCAATTACTTCCCCTACTCTGTTTCAGATAAGAACAAATTCACTCATGAAATCCTTGAAGAAATTTGTCCCCAAGCCGCAGATTGGGAACTTCTACGTGAGATATCCTATTTAAATGTTGATGCTGAGGTCATGTACAGACCATTTAAAACATTATCAAATGGGGAACAAACAAAAGTGTTGCTTGCTGCACTGTTTTTAAATGCGGGTCAATTTCTATTAATTGATGAACCAACAAATCACTTAGATACAGATGCACGAAAGATAGTCTCCGATTATCTAAGGAAGAAAAAAGGATTTATTTTAATTTCACATGACAGAATCTTTTTAGATGGGTGCGTTGACCATATCCTATCTATTAATAGAGCAAATATTGAGGTTCAAAGTGGTAACTATTCTTCTTGGAAGTTAAATTTTGATAGACAGCAAGAACACGAGAAGGCTACAAACGAGCGTCTACAAAAAGACATAGGGCGATTAAAACAGTCTTCCAAACGTTCAGCAAGTTGGTCTAATGACGTGGAAGCTTCAAAAAATGGAACGAGGAATTCAGGCTCTAAGTTGGATAAGGGGTTTGTAGGACATAAAGCAGCCAAGATGATGAAAAGAGCAAAAAACCTTGAATCAAGGCAACAAAAAGCTATTGAGGAAAAATCAAAATTACTAAAAAATGTGGAAAAAACTGAGTCATTAAAATTGGAACAATTGCAATTTAAATCAAATGAATTGGTTACTTTAGTTGACGTATCCGTTAAGTACAATGATCAAATTGTGAATGAGCCGATTAGCTTCATAGTTGAACAAGGTGACCGAATTGTACTTGATGGAACGAATGGGAGCGGAAAAAGTAGTATCCTAAAACTAATTCTAGGACATCCGATACAGCATACAGGCTTAGTTACTTTAGGTACAGGACTCATCATTTCCTATGTCCAACAAGATACTTCTCATTTGAAGGGATCACTATCAGGCTTTATTGAAGAGCACAAGATTGATGAAACCTTATTTAAGTCCATCCTAAGTAAGATGGACTTTGACCGAATTCAATTTGAAAAAGATATATCTCATTATTCTGGTGGACAAAAGAAAAAACTGCTTATCGCTAAAAGTTTATGTGAAAAAGCTCATATATATATGTGGGACGAACCACTAAATTTTATAGATATCTATTCCCGCATGCAGATTGAAGAACTTATTCAACAATTTAATCCCACAATGGTTATTGTTGAGCATGATAAAATATTTCAACAAACAGTTGCAACGAAAACTATATCTATGTAGCTCAAAACGAATACTTGAAAATATAATCATTAACTTGAGTCTTTGAATTATAAAAACTTTAATGAATTGATAAAAAAAGCCTAATTTCTCTACAATACATTGAGAAATTAGGCTTTAAATAGTAATAATAGAATTCATAAACACTGAATAATTTACACAATAGGTTTATCTGTTAATGCAGTAACAATCCTGTCCACTAAGTTTTCTGGCATCCATTCATGATTTGTATCATTCGTTTCATTTGGTCCTAAAAAATCAATAAACTTTTTAAACTTTGGAAATAAAACAATAGAAGTGATCCAATGTATTGTATGATTTATGGAGAAGAAATGAAAAACTCCTTGCTTTTCACCCTCCTGTAATATTTCTTTTAACTGTTCAAAATTACCTATAAAATATGGTTGCTATTTTAAATGCCATTCACGCTTAAATATAGGAGTCTTCTTGGCTAAAATGATAAAAATAAGCACATCTTGTTATAAAAACAGATGTGCTTATTTTTTAATTTCTATGCATTTTTACGTTTTAAGAAAATCACTCCACCAACAATTAACAGTAATGCTCCTGCAGCCATAGAAATCCAACTTGTAAGATTAGTACCTGTTTGCGGTAACCATCCAATTTTAGATTGAATTTCTTTCTTAAGTTGTGGTTGTTCTTTTACTTGCTCGTTAGGTTGCTCTGGTGTTGGCGTATTTTTACCTGAATTCGGCTGTTCTGGTTTTGGTTGCTCCGGTTTTCCCTCTTTAAATTTCACTGTTTGTCCCTTATCTTCAATTTCAGCGTGAATAGCTACTAATATATTATCTTGATACAGTTCTTCAAATACTACTACTTCTTTACCTTGTAATGCAGAAGCATTGAAAGTGAAGTCTAATGTGATAGAACCATTCTTCTCTTTAGCAGTAAACTTAGATTCTACTGTTACTTCTTTACCATCAACTAATAATGGCTTGTTTGTTGCTTTATCCACTAGTTTACCTTTTACTACGTACTCTTTACCCACGATTAAGTCTTTGTATTCCACTTTATCTTGGATTGTTACAGTTTTAGAAGCGTCTAACTCTTTAGAACCATCAGCTTTATTTGTAGCTGTCGTTTTAATAGAAGGCTCTACAAATCGAACTGTTTGACCTACATCGTTAATATCAGCGTGAGTTGCAATTACTTGCCCTTCATGTAATAAGTCTTCGAACACAACTACTTCTCTTCCTTGCTGTTCAGCACCAACAAAAGTAAAGTCTAATGTTACAAAACCGTTCTTTTCTTTTGCAGTAAATTTAGTCTCAGCTGTTACTTCTTTACCATCAATTAGTAATGGTTTGTTAATAGCTTTGTTCATTAGTTTACCTTTTACAGTGTACTCTTTACCAACAACTAAGTTAGTGTACTCCACTTTATCCTGGATTGTGATAGAATCCTTTGAATGAATCTCTTTTCCACCATCAGCTTTGTTTGTTGCTGTCGTTTTTACTGATGGCTTAACGAACTTAACTGTTTGATCTTTATCATTGATATCAGCATGTGTCGTAACAACTTTTCCGTCTTTCAGTAACTCTTCAAATACTACTACTTCTTTTTCTTCTAAACCAGTTGCATCAAATGTGAAGTCTAATGTAATAGAACCATTTGCTTCTTTTGGTGTAAACTTCGTTTCAGCTGTTACTTCTTTACCATTTACAACGAATGGTTTATTAGTCTTTTTATCCATTAATTTACCTTTTAAAGTGTACTCTTTACCTACTTGTAGGTCTTTGAATTCCACTTTATCTTGGATTGTTACAGACTTAGACGTGTGCATTTCTTTTGTACCATCTGTTTTATCAGTAGCTGTTGTTTTTATTGAAGGAATCTTCTCATCTTTGACAACGTGTTTAATGATTTGACCATTCTCTTTAATTTCAAAAGAAAACGTCTCTTCATTTAAGATATAACCGTTTGGTGCAACAGTTTCTTTATATGTGTATTTTCCAAATGGTAGCTTTTCAAATTTAGCGATACCTTTATCATCTGTTTTACCTTTTACTACTTCTTTTCCTGCTTCGTTATAAATTGTAAATTCTGCATTTGGAAGCTTGTTATTTCCATCAGCTACATCTACCTTTGTAATTTCTAGATCACCTTTGATAAGATGATTAACTGCCAATAACTCAATAATCTTTCCATGTTCCTTTATTTCGAACGTAATCGGTTCTTTAACAAGAACGTAACCATTTGGAGAAGCCTTTTCTACAAATGAATATTTACCATACGCTAAATCTTTGACGTTAATCTCACCATTTTTATCTGTCTTATATTCCCCAACTACTTTTCCACTTGCATCTTTTAGCTCGAATGCTGCACCTTCTAATTTTTTACTAATATCTTCATTATCTACTTTTAGTAATTTTACACTACCTTTCACTTCGGTATTTTCCACTGTAAAAGTAAGTGTTTTATTGTGCTCTTTAATTTCAAAAGGATACTTTGTTTTATTTCCAATATATCCATTAGGTGTTTTTGTCTCTAAGAAATAATATTTACCATACGTAAGATCTTCAACGTTTGCAATTCCATTTTCTTTTGTTACTACTTTTTTCACTTCTTTTCCATCTTCAGTGAAGACTGTGAATTCAACATTTGGTAAAATCTTTCCTGAATCACTAAGCTTTTTAATTTCGATGTTACCTTTTACTTTGTTATTTACTATTTGGACAGCTCCTGTTTCCCCTGTCTTAACTTCAATAGTTTGTGGTTTATCATCTGAAACATAGCCTGTTGGTGCTTTAATTTCTTTTAATGTGTAAGTACCAATTGGTAAGTTGTTTAATTCTGCCATACCATCAGCACCAGTCGTGATTTTTCCGACTGATTCATTATTTGCATTAAAGACCTCAAATACTGCACCAGCTAAAACTTCTCCATTTTCTCCAACCTTTTTAATTTTTAAAGAACCAGCTGCTTCCCAATTTACTGCAAGATCACTACTAAGCTTTTCTTCATTTCTCTCTAATAGTACTGTAGCATTCTGAACAGTATCCGTACCACGATAAGCAATTGCTTGAACTTTAGTTAAATTAGCAGCAACACTTAAATTAAATTCACCCGTTTTTGTATTCTTAGGAATTTGGATACGAAATTTTTCTCCAACTGAAAGCTGATCTTTCACTTCTCCATTTTCACTAACAATTCTAACTCCATTAGGTGCATTTTTCGCTACTACCTTATAAGAACCACTCTTAGCATTTGTTTGTACTGAATATAGATTTGTTTCGAAGAATTCACCCTTTAATTCTGCTTTTTGCTTTTCAGCAGGAATCACATTCATAAAAACATCTTGAGTCTCTTCACTATTGTTAGCATTACTAATAATAGCCTTAGCTGCTTTTTCAACATTTTTATTCTCATGTTTTAATTCATTTACATCGAGTTGACCTAATGCATTCCAAACCGCAAGTTGCGTTGCATAATGCGCTTCATTTTTATTAGCTACTCCCAGCTGTTCAGCACTTTTTTGCGGGAAACCATTTAATAAGACTCTATATACTACATTATCTGTTTTCCCCATTTCAGGAAGATCTTCACCATTTGGTGATTTTAATCCAAGGGTTAAGCAATAAGCAATTTGACCACTTGAATTTTTAATCATTTCAGTGCGAATGTACTTACCTAGACTATTACTATAACTCCAGTCCATTGAATATTTCTCATGCGTCATAACCTCTGCACTAGCCCTAGGTAAAAATACATTAAGGAATAATGCCAGTACTGATAATAATGTAAAAACTCTTATAATGACTCTCTTACCCAATTTTGTAACCTCCCTAAAATAAATTAATCCGAGTATATATCGCAATATCTAAAATATTCACGATCGACCCAATTATCATTATAAAACAATAAATTACAAATATTAAATAATTTTAATAAAATAGTCAAAAAATTTACACATTTTATTATTTATCAAGTTTTTTAACGAATTTACTATATACAAATTCTAAAACACGCCTACAATTTAAAAGACAAATATGTATGTTAAATATATAAATAGCAATTCCTTTACTCCAGTTATTAAGCTTTCCCCTATTAAAAATAGCCTTTTCATTTTCTTGTTAACCTGAGTAATTTATACACCTCTTTTAATCTATTACACTCCTCCATTTAAATATAAAGGTGACTTCTCGTTCAAATAATAAAGTGAAACTTTAATCCGCCCGATTCCCACCTAACTTCTTTGCTTTCATTGAATTTTTGGGCGGGAGTCTTACTGCCCAAAAATAACGGGATATATTATGCAATATTGCATTTGATAATCATTTTCATTGTAACTATAATGATTACAGGATTACTATTAATCTAATATTCTACATGGAGGTTTTATTATGTTTAAAAAAATTATTGTATCTTCTATGGCGCTTACTATGTTCGGTGGAGCTGCAACTATGCTAGAGGCACCTACTGCTCAAGCAGCTTCTTATAACTCAACGTCATCCTCTTACTTTGATGTCACTCCTGAAGAGGCTGTGGCTTTCTATCAATCTCAAGACTATAAAAAATTAAAAGTATTTTTGGATGACTTTGAAGCTAGAAACCCTTATACTCCAGGTGGAGGCTACGCTCAAGGGAGTGTACGTATGCAAAAATTCAACGATGCTCTTAGAGATGCCAAATTAACAAATGTCTACCAAGAATTTATTAGAATCTCATACTACAATCATTATCCAGAACCAAAATAATAACAACAGATTAAATGTTTATTATTTCTATAACTTAGCCTAATTTTAAATGTATAACCTAAAAATAATTACTAAAAACCACTCATATAAGGGTGGTTTTTCTATTTCCCCATATAATTTAGCGGAATGTTACATCATCTTTATTTTAATATCTTTTATAGTAGACATTCTCTCGTTGACACAATCTAGTAGGTTAGCAATGGGGATATCAAAATATATTTATAATTATTTTCTGTTTAATAGCAAAAAACGAACACCCTCTCACAATTAGATAAGGTGCTCGTTTTCATTTTTATCGGTAATTCTCAATTCATTTTAGCTTCTTTCCAATAAGCAAAGATTAAATTAACTTAAAAACAAAGCGTTTTAAATTTAATTCACAGATCTTACTGAAACTTGGAATTGCCCCTTAGAACCATCATCATTTGAAACGTAAATTTTATATGTTCCATTCGGTAATGGAGATAAAGCATTCCGTACATTTGTAACATTAATTTGTTGTTCTCCAGGTTTTATATAACCACCAACAATTAGCTCTGTATTTGGACCTTTTACACTATATCCCATTGTATTTTGACCATTATTTTTCATAGAGAAGCTTAAGTCAGTACTCCCATCATATACGAAAGAAGTTACAGCCTCGCCACTATAATTCATTGTTTGGGTTAATAATAAGTCTGCAGAAACATGTTCAACTACATGAATTGGATCATTCGTTTTGTGTACTTCTTCAGCATAAGTATTATTCCCTAACACACCAAGTGTTAATGCTGAAACTACTCCACAACTAAGCACTAGTTTATTTAACTTCATTTTAAGTTCCCCCTTGATGTTTGTATTCTATTACCATCATACATCCTTTTTTAAGTGCGTTTTTATGTAATAATTCATATCTATAAACCTATATATTTTAACTTTTCGCCTTAATAGTTATTGAGAAAGCCCCATAGATAAAGCTACAATATTACACTTCATAAAAAACATGTAAATTTTAAAGTCTTTTTCTAACAAAGTTTTATACGAGTAAGTACCAAAATACTCAAATAAATAGCATTTCTATTTCAGATAAAATGTACTAATAAAATTTTTCTAAAATTTCACTTTGTAATTTGATATATTCCATGTTAATATAACGAAGGCTACAAAACAGGAGTCACCACGCATATCTTTTTCACAGAATATTCATACTTAAAAAGACTTATTTTATCAGTAACTCAATCCAAATTTCACCTATACAAAAGTTAGTTTATGATTTCATATGTACATAAATTTAAATAGATTTTTTATCTATTATTTTTTTCTATTTTCCTTATCAATTTTAATACGAGTAATATTACAGCACTTTTCAAGTACCCTTCCTTTTTTAGATAAAAAGTCTACTAATACTAAACATCTATGTCCAACTCATACATAATTCTACTTACAAACTATCGGAGATGCAAAACTATGGGAATTTCTACTCTTTTATTAAATACCTTTATTATAATAATTTGTATCCTTAGCTATCACGTATTTTGGCTAGAGTTTAAAGAAAAAATAACATGTAATAATATGTTATTTTCTATCCTTTCCTCCATTGCTATTATTTTTTGTATGACTTTTCCTTTTCATTTACATGTGGGATTTATTTATGATTTACGTTTTATTCCTATAATATTAGTTTTTCTATATGGAAATACAAAAAACATTGTTTTTATAGGAATTTTATATCTTTCTTACCGGTTTTACTTAGGCGGAAATGGCGTTCTTCCATCATTTATTATCTTTACTATCATTTCTGTTATAACAATGCTCTTTCGTTACTTATTACCTATGTATTTTAAAGAAAAAAAGATATTATTAAGCTTACTTCTTATTTTAGTATGTACAGCTTCCCTTTCTATTTGCGGTATTGTAACTCAAATAAATACAGGAGGTAAAATAGACTCTACTCTCATAGAATTTTTATTAAATTATATAGTCATTAATATTTTCACAGTATTATTATCAGTTTATTTTATAGAGGAAATGATTGAGAAATATAAAATGAAAGAAAAACTGCAACGGGCTGAAAAATTTTATATAGCTAGCGAACTAGCAGCGTCAATTGCACACGAAATCCACAATCCACTAACCACGGTACATGGATTCACTCAATTATTAAATGAAAAACATGCCTCTAAGCTATCTCAGGATCAATACTTAGAAATCATGTTAATTGAAATGCAGCAAATACAATCTACTATTAATAACTATTTATCTTTAACCAAACCACAGAATACCCTAAAAGAAAAAATAGATATTAATCACATTTTAAATCAGGTGAAAGATACTATTTCACCACTCGCTCTATCATACAAAGTTGAAATCAAACAAAATAGTACAGATTCCTTTTATATAAATGGGGACCCCGAAAAATTCAAACTCTGTCTAAACAACATCATCCAAAACGGAATTGAGGCTATGAAAAATGGTGGATTATTACAAATAAATATACAAAAAGTAAAAGGAAATATCATAATTGATATTATTGATTCAGGAATTGGGATGTCATCTCAACAAATAAAACGAATTGCTTTGCCATTCTATTCAACAACAGAAAAAGGAACTGGGCTTGGTACTATGATTGCTTATAGTATTATTAGAGAATTAAACGGAGATATAGAAATAGAGAGTGAATTAGGTAAAGGGACACGCTTTTCTATTAGTATCCCTTGCTAATGTGATAACAATTTTCTGTTTAGTTAATTACATAAATGAATTTTAAGAATCCCGCTAGCTAGCTTACTTATTAATTATCTTAAATTCATATGCGTTAATTAAATATAATAAGGATCAGAGCCTATCTATTGTTACAGATACACTCTGATCCTTTAGTTTAATTCAGTTAAAAACACTTAATATTTATAACTTTTCTTACATCGTGATGAAATACTAGTTCATCTATTTTATCTTATTTACTGATTAGATTGGTTTAATATAAATATAACATCTCGTGACACTTAATTTGTTATTATCATTAGAGACATTGCCTGCAGTTGTTTTTTCATTAAAGTACAGACCTTTTTCCATTCATTGAACAAGATAACTCCCCTTTTACTACTTCACTTCCACCGTATAATTCCCTGTCCCCCCGCCATACTGATACACATGTAAATAATACTTCCCTGGATACGTATAGTAACTACCTACTAGTTTATTCCCTTGTTGCTGAGCATACGTAACATAATTATTTAAATCTGCTTCAGAATAAAGTACCCAGTTCATTCCAATATTATTTTCATTCGTTACGTTAATTTGAAGGTTTTTAGCAGTCTCCACATTAAATTCAAAGAAATCACTTGTATCGCCATTTCCTAAACTAGCACGTAAAACTTGATTTAACTGCAATTGGTTTGCTGTTTGGAATGAGTTATTCGGTTCTTTTTCTACACTGTTATCTTCTTTCTTTTGAACAGTTACAGTCGCTGTAGCAGTATTAGTTGCTCCTTTATCGTCTGTTACCGTTAATTTCGTCGTATACGTTCCTTCTTTTGTATATACGTGAGTTGGATTTTGCTCATTACTTACTGCTCCATCACCAAACTCCCATTTATACGAAGTAATTTTCCCGTCTTCATCTTTTGATCCGTCGCTTGTAAATAAAATTGCTTCATTTACATTTCCGCTATACGGACCGTTTATAACTGCAACTGGTGCTTTATTCTTTGCACCTTCTTCTGTATTAATACCGTGGAACACAACATCATATTCAAATTGTCCTGATGTATTCACGCGATATTTTACAAAGTATGCTGTTACTGTTTTATAGCCTGTCCATTCCTTTGCACTTAAACGTTTTAACGTATCATTAACGTTTTGTGTAATTGTTTTCCAATCTTCATATTCTCCTTTTGCTGCAGTTCCTGTATATGTTCCTTGTAGTGTGAATGTATTAAAGAACTGTGATTTATTTTTCTTCACTGATACATTTTTCAATTTTGCTTCCGCTGTTATTTCTGCTGCAATATCTGAAACTGGCTTCGATGCATGATTCGCTAAATAATCGTCTGATACTAATGGCACATTATATTTCTCACGATTATCAACTAGCATTTGCATATAGTCCTGATATTCTTTATTTAAATTCGCATCTTTACTTAATGTAGAGCGATATGCATCATATGCTGTTACATCATTTTTCCTAATAAGATCATGTATTTTATCGAACATATCATATCTCTTATTGTACATATACGATTGTAAAGCAAAGGAATAATTATAGAAATCCCACGTTCCATACTTTGCATTTAACGTTCGCTCTGCCGTATAACGCTCTGCTGGATTTGAAGATAATCCTCCTATAATACTCTTTCTCGGTACAACATTATCCGTTCTCGTTGCCCCTGCAAAAAACTCAGCATTTCCTTCTTCAAACCAAGATAATCTTTCATTTTCATATATTTTCCCTTGTCCCCATAACCCTGGTACTTCATATCTACCTTGTAAATAATGCGTGAACTCGTGTCTGAATAATTCTTCTAAACTATAAATACTTTCTTCTGGCGTACGCTCATAAGTAAAGAACGTACCTGTTCCTTCTATATAAAGACCACCGTTATTCGTTTCATAACCGTACAATTGACGATTAAATTGATATTCTGCTGGGCTATTATAAATAACCATCGTTAATACATCATCAGGATTTCCTTTTTCTAAAGGTTGATCACTTTCAACCGTACGATGGAATTGTGCCTTTACTTCTTTTGCCGCCCAATATAAACGTTTTACTTTTTCTTCTGTCACTTTATCTCCAGCTTTTAAAACAATTGCCCCATCATCAAACGTATACGTTTTTGGCAAATATTTTTTCTTTCCATCTTCTCTTATTTGATCTAAATTCACTACTTTACCATTTGCATCTTTTCCGCCATAATTCGTTGCAATTTGCTCAGCAGCTACGAAATATTGCTCCCCTAAATACGGATACATTTTCATCGCATCTGTTACAACTTGTAACCCTTTCGTTCCTGTACTATGGAACATACCGAGTCTACCTGTATAATAAATGCCATTATTAATAAGCCAACCGTTTTTTTCTGTAATCGTTCCCATTAATGCAAAACGACTTAATTCATTAATATAACTATCTATTTTCTGATACCATACTGTATCTTTCGGTGCTTTCCTCGTATCGTACAAATACGATTGAATGTCGTAATCAACACCTTGCATAATATCGTAAATAGCATTTCCAGCTGAAAGATTATCTACTAATGTAGAAAAATTATCATTATATTGTTTAAAAATCTTTGCAGCCGATGTTATCGTTTCCACATCGCTCGAAGCGTTTCCTATTAACTTTCCGTATGATGATACCACTCTATTTTGCTCTAATGTACCCAGCTTAAAATTTGAATTGTTAGCCATCGCTTTTAATGCAGGTAAGCATTTATCATGATAACTCCGTTCATTTAATTTACTAAGTTCCGAATTATAAAATCCTAAATAAAATCCTGAACGTAATACCTCTACTAATGTCTCAATCCCTTTTGAATCATCCTTCGTATAGGCTTGTCCTTGCTGCTTCAATTTATCAATAATCGTCTGCATCCTACTATCATTTTGATAGAATGCTAGACTGTCTGTATTAAACTGAAATAGCCCCGTAATTTGCTCCCAATCAATTGTTACAAGTAAATCTACTAACTGCTGATTGCTTAATTGATTTAATTCGGCAATTGTATAAGTTTTCGCTACAGCTAATTGCTTACTTTCTTTTTTCACCTCAGGTGGTCTTTGTGATAAATCGGCAAATTGTAACCTTTTCTCAAAAGACTTGCTTTCGAGCACTTTCGATGAATGAGCTAATTCTTGTACTGGTAGTTGTACACCGACTGGCTCCATTTTGAGCACATTTCGATAAGAAACTTGCTCTCCCTTAGTATCTTCTGCCAAACTTACCCCTTGAAAACTCCCTAACATTAAACTAGCAAAACTTACCCCTACTAACATTTTCTTTGAATAGCCTTTCATGCTCTCCCCTACCTTACATTTTTAGTGTCCCGCTCCATTATTTTACTATTTTTACTTTTTGTCCTGTATTGAGAAAAAATAAGGTAACGTTCACACATGTATCCATTCCATATAAAATTAACGCTTGACTTTCCGTGCATTTTATATCAAAAAAAGATAGATAATAGCAAAATTCCTGCTACATCTATCCTCGTTTTCAACACTATGATTTTAACTTTATAAATGTAACTTCCGGTAATGTTTGCATATGCTGAATAAACTCATTCTTTTCTTCTGACGATATATTTTTCAGTTGCATCCCTACCTTATAAACAGTTTCTGTACCTTGCTGTGAAGCTTCCACCTCATATGAGAGTATTGGGATGCCTTTCACTTGTAGTGTTTCTAATATTTGTTGTACCGCTTCATGTTTATTTACAAACATTTGCACTGTTATATTTTGTGGAAATAAAAATTGCACCTTAAAAATACGACTTACAATTTCTAAACCAATTAAAACGAGAATCGTCGCTCCAATGCCTACTACATACATTCCCGCTCCAATTGCTAATCCTATGCCGGCAGTAGCCCATAAACCAGCCGCAGTCGTTAATCCTTTCACCGCCTGCTTTTGAATAATAATTGTGCCTGCACCTAAAAAACCAACTCCACTAACGACTTGTGCTGCAATACGACTTGGGTCTAGAGATATATGCTCTTCAAACACAATATCTGAAAAGGCATATTTCGAAACAACCATTATTAACGCACTTCCTACCGCTACGAGGAAATGAGTCTTTAATCCAGCTTCTTTCGATCGAATTTCTCTTTCAATACCAATCATTGCTCCTAACAAGCCAGCAACACCGATTCGTATAATAAAATCAAAATCTACACTCACGGGCACTTCCCCCCTTCATTCATTATAGATAGATAAAACAAAAATTATCACAAACATCCTTTTATTTACATGTAGGGATACCGCTAAAATATACTTAATACTCCGACCGTTTTATGTTAATATTTTAAATATTAACATAAAATAAATAACTTCTAATTTTAAACCTCCACTAATTTTCTAAAAAAACAAAGATGGATTACATGAAATTAGGTTGAGAAATTATAGAAAACGCTTTCACTTTGTATCGTAATTTTTTATAAAAACTATATAAATAAAGGAGCTTACTAACAATGAACGTCTCATTACTCACACCTACTACTGATTTACAAGAAGAATACTTAGATTTCTATAACGAATGGAAAGATGGCGGTGAAACAATGATCCCGTGGGTTATCTCAAAAAATCCTGCCAACTTCCCAGCTATGGTTCAAGAACTTCTCGATGCGCATAACGGAATAAATATCCCTGAAACTTGGGTACCAGACTCTACATATTGGCTTGTTACAGATGAAAATAAAATTGTGGGAGCTGTTAATATACGTCATAGTTTAACCAAACATTTATTTAACGCTGGCGGTCACATTGGTTATGGCATTCGCCCTTCTGAAAGAAGAAAAGGTTATGCTACGAAGTTACTAGCATTATCATTAGAAAAAACGAAGGAGTTAGACATCACGAAAGTACTTGTCGTTTGCGACGCTGTGAATACCGCTTCTGAAAAAACGATTTTGCATAACGGCGGGATTCGTGATGATGATTTCACTGAGGAAGATGGGAATATAGTAAGAAGATATTGGATTGAGCTATGAATAATTACAAATAAGCGAGAAAGTGATTATACACTTTCTCGCTTATTTTACACTGCTTCTATTTCAAACTGCACTGTAATACCACTTGGATCTACCACCACAAACCCATTTGTAGTTTCATTTATTTCATGTTGTTTTTCTATTAATCTTTCTTTCACTTCGTCTAACGCTTCTTTATGCGGTAGTACAATAGCATATACCTTTAGTCCAGTTGCATATACTGGTGGGTGTGGATTGTTTACTCCGTTCCACGTATTTGCACCAATATGGTGATGATATCCCCCTGCTGAAATAAATAAGCAATCCTCTTCACGCTGTTGTACTTCAAAACCTACTGTTTCCACATAAAATTCATGTGATTTCTCTACATCAGCTATTCGTAAATGTACGTGCCCAACGACAGTATTAGCAGGCAAACCATCAAACTCATAATCAACGAGTGTCGCCAATTCTTTTAAATCAAGTGGTGTACTTCCTCCTGACCCTTCTCCCCATTGATCACGCGGACGGTCTGCATAAATTTCAATACCATTCCCCTCTAAATCTTGCAAATAAAAAGCTTCGCTATATGTATGATCACTTGCACTATTAAACCTTGAAATTGGTAAAATTTCATTTGAATATGTATAACGCCCTTCTTGCTCATCCGGGCTGTCAATTACATTCTTATTACGAAGAACCCCAAATAGCGCAGAAGCAAAAGCTTCACGAGTCGGAACTAAAAAGGCTACATGATATATACCAGTCGTACGCGGTTCTTGCAGTACCCCGTCCTCTAGCTTTTCAAGAACAAGTAACGCGTTCTTTCCACCTTTTCCAGATAAATATGCTTTATTCCCCTCTTGCTTAATTACCTCTAATCCTACAACATTCTCATAAAAAGCAATTTGACGCTCTAAGTCTTTCACTTTAAATTCAACATGACCAATACGTGTTTTCGGATGAATTTGTACCATGAATAACTCCATCTCCTTATCCCTATATTTTTCCATTACATATAACCGTTACTATGAAGGATACAACTAAAATCATCCTATGTAAATAAGAAAAGTCAGAATTTATATACATTTTTATTTTCATAATAAAAAAGCCACCTTTTCTAAATTTCAGAAAAGGTGGCTTTATAACTCTTATCTCATTTTATGTACTTCAGCAACTAGCTTTCCATCCTGAATGCCCATATAAAGCTTCACAGGTGCATCATTCGTATTTTCAAATACTAAATCTAAATATGGATATGCAATTGTAGCATCTCTTCCTTGTGGAACATAACCTACCGTTTTAGAATGTGTAGTTCTCTCCACCATTTTCAGGCCAGCTTGATCTGCTGCATTGTATAAAGTTGAAGATGTTTGACAAACACCACCGCCATATCCATCTACTAATTTACCATCAACTATTTCTTTCCCTAATTGATATCCTTTATCTGGTGTTGTATCACCGATTAATGAATTAAAAGAGAAACGGTCTCCTTTTGCTAACACAACTCCATTTATGCTCGCTGCTGACAAACGAATATTCTCAATACGGCCACCTGTTGAACCACCTAAGTTCGTTTCATATCTACCAATTACCGCACCATTTCCTTGCGCATCACTTAATGTTGCGACTGGTTTTTTCTCCACGATCGGCAACTGATACGTAGCATCCCACATACCAACATTTAACAATTTATCTACTAATTCTTTTTCCATTAATTCATAAGAAGGTTTTCCTTCTTGCCAACTTCCATCAGGTGCTATACGTGAAGGAACCATTTTTTTGTCGACGCTTTTTCCAATCTCACCAACAACCTTTGTGACAGACTTTTTAAATTTCGCTTCATCTTCAAAATAGCCTAAACTAGATAAATCTAATTTTTTCACTTCAGTACCAGTTCGACCATCAACTAAACTAATAGTATCCTGTACTTCTGCTTTAGCCTCTACAGTGTGCCCACCAATATCACTTACCAATGCAACATCACTTACTTTTGCACCACAGCCACTCATTATAGCTACACATAACACCCCAACTAATATACCCTTTACTTTACGGAACAATATACTCTCTCCCTTTCCCCAACATCACTATTATGTATTTATTTCATTTTTATGTATGTTTTGTTACAATCATTTTACAATATGTTTATAAAATGTTACAAGTTATTTTTCACTCTATATAAATTACTCTTTTCTTTTATAAATGTCTATACATATTTACATAAAAGTTTGAGTTTGATAGAATTGTAACTTTTATGTAAACTCTCCCTTTTATCCAGTATATACCATTACACAAAAGAAATACAAATCAAAAACCCTCAAGCTATTTTTTATAAAGTGAAACTGTAACCAGTGGGGGTCTTATTGCCCAGCAAATAGCGGGATAAAGAGAAATCCCGTCAACATAAATAGGTATTTGCCGTGCCACCGCTCCGCTTTTGCACATACATTATGGTGAATTCAACCTATTTTAAAGAAATGGAGGATGTTATTATGTATCCCTACAATCCATATGATCCATATAATCAATATGCGTACCAACAACCACAGTATGACTTACAAACACAATATCAATCTTATATAGATCAAGCAGAGCACACGAATCCATATGACCAAAATAGACAATTCCAACTTCCAATCTCTTTTCCTGGCACTGGAAATCGTCAATTAGAAAGACGCGTAAATGAGCTTGAACAAAGAGTTCGTCAACTAGAAAATACAGTTGAGCGCCATACACGTAGACTAAACCGCTTAAACCAACGTTTACGCACAGTAGAAAACAGACTAAACATTCCATTCGCAGCATTAGAAGACGGATTTTAATCGAGAAAATAAAGATTATATAAAGGAAGGGGCTTCCCCTTCCTTATATAAATTGACGAAAGTTTTTTCCATCTCTATACTGATAAGAGTTAATGAAATGAAACAAGGTGATAAATATGGATTTTGAAATAAATTATCTTTCCTTTTATGTTGTACAAGTAGAAGGAAAAGGTGAAGCAGTTGATAAACGCTACAAACATTTTCAAACTTTAGACGCTGAAGAATATGAAGATAGTTCCTTAAAAGAATTTTTGAATGGTGAGTTATTAAAAATATCGAAGCGAAAAGTAGAACGTCATGCAAAAACAGAACAAGCCCCAACAAAAATTGGTCGCTTTATTGTAGAAGAAGGGCACGAACTTGATTCAAACCCTCATTACAACCTTTTTAATCGTATTCGCTTTGCAGAAACAAAAGAAAACTTTAAAGATATGAGCGAACCTCTCGTTTATACATATCTTGACACAAGCGCTGTACGTGGTGGTGTATTTTTAATTGCTCAGGCAAAACTACGCAAATACTTTGATGATCCATTCGTATTCGTAATGAAATGCGACTTTGAACCAAAGGTTGCTTCTATTTCTGATGAATCAACACTGATTCGTAACGTTGAAATGGCCATCACAACAAAGAATATGAAATCTATCCAATATCCGTACATGCCTGAAGAAGGAATGGTTGAAGTAGGCGAACTAAAAATACATCAAGCATCACATGCCCGCTACTTTGAAGACTTCTTAAAATTCGTCGAATATGAACGCTCTATGCCTGAAATTATGAAAACACAAGTAATGGACATGGTATACGACCAAATTGAAGATGTATTTGAAGAAGGTACGGAAGAACGCGAACAATTCGACCAAGCGATGGAAGTATGGGCTGCCAGTCCGAAACGCGAAATTATGGAACAATTTTCAACTGAAGAAGTAATGGAAGCAACCGCTCAAATCGTCGAGCATGCTCCTGAAGTGGAATTAAAACTAAAAGCCGATCATATCTCTGTGAAGGCGTTGCTTGCGGATTTTGGGGATCAAATACATATTGCGAAGGTAAATGATCGATATGTACTTATGATTGAAGCAGACACACTTACATTTGAAAAAGGCTTCTCTCCTATTGAGTTTCTGAAGCCAGATGAGCTGCAAGATGTGATTGAGCGGATTGAGAATAAGCAGCAGTATTCGTTTGATCCGAGCGGTATTGAATAAAGTGAAACTTTAATCTGTGGGGTTTTGTTCATCCCCCACTAATTATTAGCCCTCACCAATCGGGCTTTTACGGGATAAATACTTCCATATAACTGTTGTTACTGGGCGCTTTTAATAAGCGCTCTTTTATTTATATTAAAAACCGATTCTACTAAGAATCGATTTTTCTGCTTTATAATAAAACATGTTTATTTTTAAATTTTTTTGATGCAAGATGACATTTGTTGCAGAATCAAATATATCCCTTCCTTGTTATACAGGCTTATTTCCATTAGAAATATCTACTTCAATATTTCTAGTTGACCAAGTCCTTCTATAAGTTGTTAAAATGCAAATTTCACTTTACTACCTCAAATTTATTGTACTCGTAAAAAGATAATTGAAAACGATATTCCGGATGTTCTCTCACCCAATCGTAGGCTTCTTCTAAAATTTCCATTTTGTTTTGCAAGTCATTAAGTTCACTACATTCGTCCCTTTTCTGTTTGCACAGAGGGCAGAATCCATTCACTATTTCCGCACTCGTCGCCCTAATAGTTTTACTTTCTAAATCAACTACTAGACGAAGAATAACAGAATGCTCTTCTTTTGTAGTCACCTTCATTTCAGCAATCCGATCCTCATTCCAAAAGACACCGTTTAATTCCATCTTTACTGTGACATCTTTAATATCCAAGTCTACCACTATCATACCTCCCTTGTACAAAACTCAATCTTACTCTTCTATTTTAAACTTTAATACACCACAACTTAAAGAGATATTAAGTTTTTTCCAATTCTTCTTTACTATGAAAGAAAGTGTAGTTAATGCTAATTGTGTGGTAAATATTATCCCAAAAACTAAAACAGTTAAAATGTTAAAGATTGTTTCCATTAAACTACACTCTTTTCTTTATATATATTTTTATTTTATTAATACAGTTTAAAACTCTTATTACGTCTTAACACTCCCAAAGCAATTATAATGTACAATCACAACAACAAGTTGATGCCTATTTAATATCAATACGCTGTTATTACATGTATGTAGTTAGAGATGGAGGAGCAATTCATTTAACCTCTGTATTCTCCTCCATCTCAGCCAAATACCTAATCTGTCGTTCCGCTTTTCTCACTGCTGTACGAAAATGTTTTTTCAGGAGTTCTACTGTATTTTCACTTATATAATATCTTTCCGTTATACTTTCCCACGTGTCACCACTTTCAAATGTACTCCATTCAAAAGGGCGTTCTGTATTTTTCTTTCGTTCTTTAAACACCCATTTTCGCATCTTTTTTTTCGCTTTTTCTGTTAGTTTTCCGTTTTTTACAAGTTCAAGTTCACCATGTCTTTTGTATCGCTTATTAATATCTCTCTCGCTATACACTTTAAGAAGTATATTTGCTGTATTTTCAGCATCTGCTAAAGCACGGTGCTGTTTTCCTTCCCACGTTAAAGCGAGCTGTTCTACCGCAAATTGTAAACTTGGCGTATGTTCAAACAATTCCTCATATGCTTGGAAAACAAATTTTTGCAAATCAATTCTATTTTCTTTTTCTACACTTGGGCATTCAACACCATATAATGTACAATCATGAGATAGAAAGCGATAATCTTCTTTTCCCCATGAAACAAATATAGAACCTTCGCCGATGAACTGAATAAATTTCTCTATAATTTGAGGGAATTTTTCTACACCCATTAAATCTTTTTTCGTAATACCGGTTAATTTTGTTGTATGACGAGTTAATCGTGCACTTGGTTTTACTAACTCCGAAAATTCTTCAATTATCTTCATTGTACCTATTTCTATTTTTACAGCTCCGATATCAACTATTTCTGATGGATCTTCTGATTTATACGGTCTGAAATTCCTTTCAATATCAAACACAATGAAATGTGTAGCGTTTTTCAATTTATTTACCTCTTTCTAAATTGCTTTTCACACAAACACTTTATTTTCAGTATTTATTTATTCATGTACTTTATACAAAAATACTCCGAATAAATAAATGAAAATTCAGTCTTGTTATGATATGTAAGTAGGAGGACATCTATAAAAGTGCAAAAAAAAAGAAGGGCGAGCCCTTCTTTTTTCAAAAATTACTTCTTGTTTACGTTAGTAGCTTGAGGTCCACGGTTACCTTGTTCTACTTCGAAAGTAACTTCTTGACCTTCTTCTAAAGTTTTGAAGCCTTCGCCTTGGATAGCTGAGAAATGAACGAATACGTCTTCTCCGCCTTCAACTTCGATGAAACCGAAACCTTTTTCTGAGTTAAACCATTTTACTTTACCGTTTTGCATGAAAAAAATCCTCCTACAATGTACCTATATGTACATATTCATTTTCAACCACCTTACAATAATAAGCCAGATATTAAAAAACTGCAACCCCTGAGGAGATTTAACATTGCTATCCTCCTCGGAAGTTACAGCTCATTTAAATCTCTATATTATTAAAAGTAAAATGGTTTAAACATACTATATCATATCAATATAATAAAAGTAAAGTTTTTTCTTAAATTATTTTTTGTTCCCACTGCATTGCTTTTAATTCACCTGATCCGGCTACTACATAACCCTCTTTTTGATTAACAATGCGCCATCCGTGCCCTTTAACTGAATCACATACTGTAACAATACCTTCTTCAAGAAGCACACGGCACACACTACTAATACCCGCCTTATTTTGCGTTGAAGTTGTATATAAAACATGTTGATCTACACTTAAGTCTAAATAACTACTTGCTTTCTGCTCACTTTGACATGTGTGCCAATATATTTTTTCACTTGCAATACTTTCATCTATTTTACAATAAGAAATATTCCCGCTAACTCCCTTGCACGATCCACTTGCCGCTACTAAATAAGAATTGTGTAAAGTCAACGCGGAGATCATTTGATTCATCGCAATTTTAATCCTCTTTAATTTACGTGTCTTCAAATCAAAGAGCCAAACACCACCATATTTAGCATGTATTTTCGTACCAATAAATAAGTAATGTTTATATAAAAATAACGATCGAATAGACGGTGCCGCACTGCCATACTCAAGAAACGGATGAATAGTTTCCCATGTCGAACCGAAATTATTAGAAAGATACAGCGTTTTTTCTCCATGAGCAACAACATTTCCTTGTACATTGCTACATACATTCCAACTCGTTGCTTTTGTTGGAAAACGCTGAATTGTCCAGTTCTCTCCACCATTCATACTACGAATAAAAATCCCTTCGTCACCTACACCATAAACTACATTATCTTCGCTATGTAAATCCCTAATTCGTTTTTGAAAACCATTTAAAATTCGTTTCCATTCTCCGTCTTGTTCAACAAATAAGCCATTATATGTAGTAGCTAACAACAGTTTTCCATCTCTTAACTTTGTAATAGCAGTTACACTTAACATTGTCTCCACGTTGACACTCCCATTCTTAGAACTTCTCAGCAAATACAATTGCAAAATTACTGCATTTTTCAACATCCTCTTCATCTTCTGGAGCTAATTCAATTTTTAGCCCTTCTTGTACAAGCTCTGCACCGCGCTCTACAAGACGTTCTTCAAATATCGTTACCGCTTCACAAAACAGTTCATACGCTGTATCACCCGATCCGAACACCGCTACCTTTTTCCCAGCTAAATCTATATTTTCTAAGTCATCATGAAAATCTTCCGCTTCAAATGGTAATTCACCATCGCCCCACGTATAAGATCCTAAAATGATTCCATCATAAGCTAATAATTCTTCAGCATCCATGCCTTCCATTTCTTGCAATACTACTTCATGATCAAAAGCATCTAAACTAACTTTAATTAAATCAGCAATACTCTCTGTATTTCCTGACATACTTGCATAAGCTATTAAAATTTTTGCCACTTTGGCATCCCCCTCTAACAATAAATGATTCTCATTCTCATTATATTAATAATGAGAATCAATTTCAATTGATTTTTTTCTACTTTTATTTACATTTCACATCTGACTATTTATATTTCATTTTAAATATCTACATTCATATTCAACTATTGCCAAATCTATCTTCAAACATTATTGTATTATCATCATTTCACATTACTTATTTCAAATAAAAAATGTTTTTGTATCATGCTCAATCTCTAATCAATTGTTCACTTTACAGAAAGAGGAGTCCTTATGATGAGAAAGTATTTTATTAGATTTTTAAAAGCAACCTCCCTTTTAACAATATTCTTACTAATAGGAGCTGCTATTATTTTATTCGGTACTTCATACGGTCATAATTTACGTGTTATCGCAGCCGAGAGTATTTTAACTTCTCAGCATCCACAATATGCAAAATTCACGTTATTGTCTGATGAAGAATTAAATGATATTTCTCAATCCATCACAAATCCAAAATGGAAAAATAGTGAATTTTTAACTTCTAAACTTTCAAAAAAAGAGTTAGAAAGACGAAAAGATTTACCACTAGATGTTTCTATTGAAACAATAAAGAAAAAATATAATGATCATTTTTTCGAAGGGAAATTAATGACAATTAGTAATCCATTCAACGTAAAACTTGTTACCCAGCAAGGTTCAGAAGGTAAAGACGTCGGAGAAAAAATATACGTAATGGCAAAGCGAAACCATGCAGTTGCCGCTGTCAATGCCAGTGGTTTTTGGGATGAAACCGGGCATGGTGGTGGTAAAACCGGAATCGGTATTGTTATTGAAAACGGTAAAGTTATAAACACGCCGAAAGATATTAATACCCCTACCCTCACTAGTGGTATTACAAAATATGGACAAATGGTTTCTGGAGAGTTTTCTGCTAACCAATTGTTAAATAAAAATGTTGTTTCCGCTGCTGGATTTATGCCTCAGCTAATTGTAAATGGAGAAAAAATGATTACAAATGATGGTGGTTGGGGATATGGCCCTCGAAGCATTATGGCTCAGAAAAAAGATGGATCGATTATGTTTTTCGTCATTGATGGTAGACAACCTCATAGCATTGGTGCTTCCTTGAGAGATTGTCAAGATATTCTTTATGAAAAAGGTGCTGTCAATGCGATGGCAATGGACGGTGGATCATCAGCAACATTATATGCAATGGGAGATATTTTAAATATCCCTTCCACCTTATCTCATAAATCACGCTATTTACCAAACGCATGGGTAGTTACAGCGAACCCTAAGCAACAAGTTCATGTAACAATAGACGGTAATTCTGCGAGCTCTCAAAAAATTTCTGAATTAACAAGGACGACTGCTATAGCTTTCAATAAATAAAAAAGCACAGATGACTATACAATCATCTGTGCTTTTTTATTACTTTTTAAAAATACCAAACGGCTTTCCAACTGGTAAAACAACTTTTCCGAAGTGTGTGTTTAACACTGCTGCTGCTGAACCATAGAAAGATAATAATGAAATAAGAAGTTCAGAATATGCTGCTAAATTATGCATTGCATGCGGCATAACACCTAAAGTACTTAATGAAAGACCGATAAATAAGAAATCAATAAGGACGAAAATCATAAATAATACTTTATGTGTTTCCATTGCACCAATTGTCATAAAGATTGTGAAAATCAAATATCCGATAAAGGCTACACCAAGCTGTTTTGAATCTGCAGCTTGTGCTAATTTTTCGCCAAATACTCCAAGTTGAATTAACCAAGTCATTCCAACACCTAGCCAAAATAGACCGTACGCACCGAATGCTGTTGTACCGAATGTATTGTTATGCTTTGCATCATGAATGCAAGCAAAGATTTGTGCAAATCCTCCTAAAAAGATTGCCCACGGTAATACAAGTGAAACGCCATCTGTTAAGCCTAACTTTTGAGATGATGCTACAAGTGTTACCATCGCTAATCCAAATAGACCAATTCCAGATGGATCTGCTGTTGTCATTTTCACATGATGTGTAGTAGTTTGATTGCTCATATAAACCTCCTGATTATAAACATACTCGAATACAATACTTAAATCAGAAGCCTATGTCAATGGTTTTTTTTGTATGTTGTCAGACGTTATATTTTATAATGATTAAATATATTTCCGACCACTTCATAAGGTTTTATATTCACTTTTTCCAACTCATTTATCGGTAGCCATAACGGAATATAACTTCCTCTACCTTCCCACTGAAATTCCTCAGCTGTTCCACTTCCGAACACTCCGCCTGTAATATAGGCAGCATAATAATATTCATTTCCTTTATATTTTACCTTTGCAATAAGGTGCTCCACTTTTATATGTACCCCTAATTCTTCGTATACCTCTCTTTTCGTTGCCTCTTCAGGCGTTTCATCTTCCTCAATCCCTCCGCCAGGAAACACATAATATGTTTCCTCTTCTCGAATACGTTTTATAAGAGCGATTTTTCCTTCCTGTACAATGATAGCCGCTCCGCGATTTCTTATCATTTTATTACCTCAATACGAATCGCAACTGTTCCCCACTCTTTTTCTTGTTCTTTCGTATATATTTTGTATGTACTTTCTAACATTTCCTCTAAACTATCATTTTCACAATCCAATAATTTTTTATCGATTTGTTCATACATGGCTTTAAAGCTCTCGTATCGCTTTATCTCCGTTACTTTTACCGTCATCATTTCTTTTGTCGTAAGATTCGTAAATACGATTTCATCGCCTTTGTTTATTAGTTGACGTTTTTCATCGTATAGGCGTACTTCATATACTTTTTTTCCTGATTGAATTGACTGAAACGGTTTATTATATAGACCCAGTTCGTATCGCATATATCCCACTTCCTTTTGTTCATTTCACCTATTAATACAGTTCACATTACTACATCTTGCATATAATATTCCATACGTATCACTTAATTGAGAAAGGAGGCTGAAGAAGCATGTTATATTTAAATCAAAAACCTGAATATAATAAATATGATATTGGTGATTATACTTATAGTAAAGTAGGGCCAACCATTTTTTCTTGGAACGATGAAACAAAATTAAAAATAGGTAAGTTTTGTTCATTAGCAGAAGAAGTCGTTTTCATACTTGGCGGTGAACATCGCGCAGACTGGATAACAACTTATCCATTTAATGCACTTTTTGATGAAGGAGCACATATTACTGGTCACCCTTCTTCAAAAGGTGATATCGTAGTCGGCAATGATGTATGGATTGGTTATCAATCCTGCATTTTATCTGGTGTTACAATTGGTAACGGGGCCATTATCGGCGCCAGGAGCATTGTTACAAAAGATGTACCCCCGTATGCAATTGTAGCTGGTAATCCTGCAAAATTTGTTCGATATCGTTTCCCGCAAGAAACGATTGACAAACTAGAGAATCTCGCATGGTGGGACTGGGACATTTCTGTTATAAAAGGAGCCATTCCATTACTACTCTCCGACAAAATCGACGAATTTTTCACCTCACCCGAAAAAGAATCTACATGATAAATACAGAAAGAGCATCCTTTTTTCCGGATGCTCTTTCTGTATTTATTTTTTATTTATTTGCAAATGATTACACGGAGAACATTGAAAAGGAATTTTCCCTAAGCAATTAAGATTCGTTTCACAAATTTGTTCTATCGTTGGAACAAATGGAATGACAACTATGTTACTTTCTACCATTTGTGTAACAGGTGGCAATACTGTGCCTACTTGATGTTCGAAACGAATACTCGCTTGATTTATATAATTTCCTGAACCATTTGGCGCGCTCTGCACTACTACTTGGAACGAAACTGTCCGTGCTTCACCTGGATTTAAATTTCCTATAATAAAACCTGATACTGGGTTTACATTTGGCACTGGCGTATTATCAATCGTTACAGTTCCAAGGACGAATTGAACACTACTATCTAACATATCTTGAAAACGAATATTTTGTATTGCTGTATCCCCCGTATTTGTAATAACTGTCGTAAACGTAATAACATCGCCAATTGTTGCTGCCTGTAAATTTGCCGTTTTTACGACTGTCGTTGAGACATTTTGAGAAATAAACGGGATAACAACTGTATTGCTATCACCTTCAACTACTACTGGCGGCTCATTCGGATTTACAGTTGCGAGCCCATTTGCTATAGCAGTATTTGTAACTAAATTATTTATTTGTCCTCCTGTTATTACAACTTGGAAATTAATAATTGCTGCGTCATTTGGCTGAAAATCACCTAACGGAATACCGGTATTCGGATTAGCAAATGGAAGAGGTACATCATTTACCGTTACCGTGCCATTTATAAATAAAGTATTCGAATCAATGATATCTGTTAAAACAATATTCGTCACAGGAACTGTACTGTCATTTATAACGGCAATTCCATAAGTGACAACATCTCCTACCATCGCTACTTCAAAGTTTGCTCCTTTTGCAACAAATAAGATTGCAGTATTTACCGTCACTATAACTGTATTGCTCGTATCCATCACTATAACTGGAGGCTCCCCTGGTACTAAAATATATTCTGCTAACGCCCCAGCAACGTTCACTACTGTACCACCATCTGGAAAGCTCGTAATCGTAGCTTCATATGTTACAATCGCCGTCTCACCGACTGGAATGTCTACAATCGTAAATCCAACCTGCGGATTTACTCCCGGACGAGCTACTCCATTTACAGTTACACTATTTGGTACAAAAACAGCTTCCGGAGATAGGACATCGATAAATTGAATATTCATCGCATCAGCAGTACCAGTATTTAATATTCGAACCGTATACTTTACTGTTTCTCCTACTCCAACAATTGAATGATCTACTTCTTTTTGCATATCTAAACTGCCTCTATTTACTGGTGTGACTGTCGTATTACTTGAATTCGTAATTGTAAACGGAGGTTCTCCTGGAATTAATTCAAAATCACCCGTTACTCTTGCTGTATTCATAATGCTACTAGAAGGCGGAACTGCGATTACATTTACTTCAAATGTAATTAATACGCTATCCCCTACTGCAAGATTAGGCAATGCAAAGCCTACAAATGGATCTAAACCTACTTGCGGAATCCCATTTATTTGTACACTTCCAGGAACGAATTCTAAACTAGGTGATGGAACATCACTAAACTGAACGTTTGTCGCTGTTACCGTTCCCGTATTTGTAACTTGCACACTATACGTTAACGTATCTCCTAATCGTGTCGCTTCTTTATTTACAGATTTTATAACGCTGAACCGTCCTCTATTCACTCTAGTTATCGTCGTATTACTCGGCTCTGTTACTACAACCGGTGGCTCTCCTGGCACTAAAGTAAAGCTTCCTGTTATATTTGCAACGTTCGTAATTGTTCCTGATGACGGGATGTTTGTAACTGTCGCTTGAAACGTCACTATAACTGTTTCACCAACTGGGATATCTCCAACTCCAAATCCAGTAATCGGATTTAAGTTTGGTTGCGGGGCTCCATTTATCGTTACACTATTTGGTACAAATGACGCACCTGTTGAAATCGTATCAATAAACTGAACATTGTTAGCTGTTACTGTTCCTGTATTCGTTATTTGCACTGTATACGTCAATACATCTCCAACTAGAGTAGCGGCTCTATTTACTTGTTTAATAACATTAAAGCGTCCTCTATTTACAGTTGTGAGTGTTGTATTACTTGGCTGATTTACTATAACTGGTGGTTCTCCTGGTACTAAAATAAAGCTTCCGGTAACATTTGCCGTATTGGCAATTGTTCCGTTTGACGGAACGCTAACAACTGTTACTTGGAATGTGACTTCTACACTTTCACCTGGAGTTATATCCGGAAGTGAGAATCCAGTGTTAGGATCTAATCCAGGCTGTAACACACCGTTTATCGTTACACTATTCGGTACGAATGTTATAGAGGATGGTAATACATCACTATATTGAACATTCGTCGCTATCACTGTTCCCGTATTTTGAACTACTGTTGTATATGTGATTGTATCGCCTACTGCAACAACCGGCTGACTTACTGATTTTAAAACATTCAAACCAGATTCATTTATTTCTGTTAATGTCGTGTTACTTGTCGTCGTTTCAGTAATAGGCGGCTCTGTTTCACTTACAGCAAACGTAGCCGTAACGTCCACAAAGTTAACAACTGTTCCACCTTGAGGTATGCTCGTTACCATCTCTTGGTATGTGACAAGTACAAAATCACCTACAGGTATATCTGGAACTGCAAAGCCTATAAACGGATCTAATCCTGGTTCTGGCACTCCGTTTATACTCACACTTCCTGGAACAAATGCTACACCACTCGTACTAGAATCAAGAAATTGGACATTCGTTGCCGGTACCGTTCCAAAGTTAAAAATTAGTACATCATAGGTTAATATTTCCCCAACCGTCGCTGCCTCTTTATCTACTATTTTTACTGGAAAAATTGAAGCTATATTAATTGTCGTAACGACTAAATTCGTTAATATCGTTTGCGTAATCGGTGGCTCCTGCGGATTCGGTTGTGAAGTAAATGTAACGTCAGCATCATTTAATATGACTTCATTATCAGGAATTTCCGTAATGGTCACTTGGAACGTTACAGAAATACTCGCACCAGCATTTAATAACGGACTAACTGTAAAGCCTATTTCTGGATTTAATCCAGGTTGCTGTATTCCACCTATCGTTACACTGTTGTCAACAAACGTCGTCCCTTCTGGAATGACATCTTGGAAGAGTACATCTGTAACAGGGATAATTCCTACATTCGTTATTAGCACTGTATACGTTAATACATCCCCAACAGCCCCAGTTGCAATATTTACTGTTTTTATTGCTGTCACTTCACCAGGAGGAGGTAACGGTATTGTAACTACCGTTGTATTACTTGAGTTCGTTGTTGTTACAGGTGGTTGTAAAGGATTCAATAAGAAAGTAGCTGTAGCAGACGCTGTGTTTAGAACTGCCCCAAGCGTTGATGGTGCAACAACTATCACTTGGAATGTTACTGTCAATGATGTGCCAGCTGCAATATTAGGAAGCGGGAAACCAATATTTGGATCAAATCCAGGTTGAGGCGTTCCATTTATCGTTACACTATTTGCTACAAATGTTGTTTCTGGAGCAATCGTGTCAATGAAAGAAATATTTGTAGCTGCAACTGTACCTGTATTTCGTATAACAACAGAATATGTGTAAGTCTCTCCAAGTGCTGCTTGTTGTACAGATGAAGATTTTTGTATAGTTAGTCTCGCTGTATTTACTTGTGTTACTACAAAATTACTATTTGTAGTAGTCGTTATAGGAGGTCCTGCCGGATTTATAAGGAAATTTGCAGTAACATTCGATTGATTTCTTATATTTCCACCACTCGGAACGCTTGTCACTGTCACTTGGAACGTAATTGTAGCAGTTTGCCCAACTGGAATATTTGTAACAGGAAAACCCACTATAGGATTCGCACCTTGCTGAACGACTCCATTAATCGTTACACTATTCGCTACAAATGTAGCTCCAGATGGGATTGGATCTTGAAAAATAATATTCGTTGCGGGGACAGTTCCTGTATTTTGAATAAGAATCGTATACGTTAACGTATCTCCTACACCTGCTTGTGGTGTATTTACACTTTTTATTACATTAATTGATCCTACATTCACTCGCGTCACAACAATATTACTAATCGTTACAATTGTAATTGGTGGCTGGAGAGGACTTACTTGGAAATCAGCAGTTACATTCGCATTATTCGGAAGAACTCTATTTGGTGGTACACTCGTGATTGCCACTTGGAAAGTAACTGTTACTATACCTCCTACTGGAATATTAGCAAGTGGAAATCCAGTTGTCGGGTTTAAACCTGGTTGAGGTGTCCCGTTTATTGTTACACTATTCGCTACAAAAGTGGTTCCAACTGGAATCGGATCAAGGAATGATACATTTGTCGCTACTACCGTTCCACTATTTTGTATAGCAACTGTATATGTTAGTGTATCTCCTACACCTGCTTCAGTAGCGCTTACACTCTTCATTACATTTAGTCCTGAGGAATTAACAACTGTCATAACAGTATTACTTGGAACCGTCACAGTAATTGGTGGCTCTGTTGGATTTACAAGAAAATCTCCAGTTACATTCGCGTTATTTACAACATTATTCCCTGGCGGAATTTCATCAATTAATACTTCAAATGAAATAATTACACTCGCGCCAGTAGGTAAATCATTTAATGGGAATCCTAGTCCTGGATCTGCCCCCTCTTGTAAAACACCATTAACCAATACACTATTTTCAATAAATAATGTCCCTGGCGGAATTGAATCTTGGAAAAATATACTTGTAGCTGGTACACTACCTGCATTTATAACTTCGATTGTATATACTAAAACATCTCCTACCGTTGCCACATTCGTATTCACTGCTTTCACAACTTCAAAGTTCCCTGATTGTACTGTCGTATTCACAACATTACTCGGTACATTGATTGTTACTGGTGGTTCATTCGGATTCACTTGAAAGCTTGCTGTTACATTTGCTTGATTTAAAATATCTTCATTTTCTGGATTCTGTACAATTACTACGTCAAATGTGACTACAACCGTTTGAGCCGCAGGAATATTCGGAAGAGAGAATCCTGTATTCGGATTTAGTCCACTTTGCTGTACTCCATTAATTGTTACAGAATTTGCAACGAAGGAAACAGCGGAAGAAATAGTATCTTGAAATAACACATTTGTTAGCGGAACGTTTCCTGTATTTTGAACGGCAATCGTATATGTTAAAGTATCTCCTACTGCTGCTTGTGTTGTATTCACTTCTTTTATTACATTTAAACTGCCTGTATTAACTTGTGTCACAACTGTATTCGTTTGTCTATTAATCGTTATTGGCGGCTGATTCGGAATAACGACGAAATTAGCAGACACATTTCCGCGATTCGGAATCGTACCTCCTGATGGCGTAGAAGTTACTCGTACTTGAAATGTAACTGTCCTAGTCCCACCTGGAGATATGTTAGCAACTGTAAAGCCAGTTGCCGGATTTGCCCCATGCCCATCAACTTAAGAACAAAAATAAAATGAACTTTCGTTCAAAGCAACTAAAAAACTCGTAATGTACTTTTGGTATTGAAAAGTACACACACCAAATAAACTCTAACGAGTTTCATTT
>NZ_JBPWAP010000022.1:0-84399 GCF_051776705.1 Bacillus cereus group sp. BceL291
GTTAGGGTTTATTTCGTATGCTCATTTTTAAGAGGATTATACTGTTTAAAAGTTTGTTCATTTCAATTAATGGAAAACCGTAGAGTTTCTATCCTTAAGTTGATGGGCATGTGATACTCCCCCTAAAATAAACATATTATATATTATACTAAATAAATTTCCCTTTTTAAGTAATAATTAGATTATTTATACAAAAACAATTCTTTTCTTAAACAACAAAAAAACATGCCTTCATTAGGAAAGCACGTTTTGTGATATTCTTCACATTGTTTAGTTAAAAAATAAATGTTTACTTACCATGATGTAACATTAAATCACTAAGTTCTTCTTCAATGTGATTTAATTTCGCAACGCCTTCTTTCCATTTATGAATATAACGTGAAACCCCAACGAAAAACAAAACAATAATTGTGGAAAGAATAATACCATATACGATTGCTACAGTACTCATAGTTACACTTCCTTATAATTAGTAATGTGGTTATTAGTTATATTTTTATTATAAACCTTTTTCTTTTAAAATACTTCGATTTCAACTTTTTGTAACAAAATTGATTTTTCTAACATTTCGTTCGTGAAAATGGCATATTTTTCACAAATTATACAAAACTTCACCATATGTACTATTACCATATGAGTTATATTATTAAATAGAATAAAGGGGATGATATACTATGACGACTTGGTTTATTGTAATGTTAGTTGTATTTGGAGCATTTAAAATTATCGTTTCTAGCCTTCCTAACACTGTTATTGAATCCATTATTAGCAAGTACGAAACACATCCAAAACTTGAAGAAGAGAATGTGACTATTACAATTCACGGAAATAACGTAGAAGGCGAACAGAAATCAAAAATTATTCATGATTTTAACGAAGGTTTATTTTTAGATCGCTATTATGCACCACCCCATAATGAAGGCACTCCCTTAATTATCAATGCAAAACGGGGTAAAAAAGATTTCACATTTTATATTTACAGTCATGAAGAGCATGTTGATGTTGTAAAACAATATAAAAAGAAGGTAGTTGCTTATAGTTTACGCTCTAAAAACCTTCAAAATAGTGATATGTTCGTGTCAGCTGACTTAGCTTAATACTCATATATTGGAAAAAGGAATCCAAGAAATATGGATTCCTTTTTTTCTCATTTACTGAAAAATAAGCTCTGTCTTCAAACTATCTTTCGGTAACAACCAGCCTTTTTTCTCTAAACTCGCCATTAATAATTCCCTTTGCTTTGTCGCAATACTTTCTTCATTTGTTTTAAATGACACTTCTATTACGAAGTCATCTTCTAATTTTCCGGTATTACTTAATGGCCAAATTTCAATATTTGCTTTTATGTTTTCAAACTCTCCTGTATATCGTTTCATTAATACAGGACCGTAAATACGGGAATTCTTTAACATTTCTTCTCCCCAATTTGTATACAACCATTTGTTCATTTTCCCTGGTAATTTTTCTATTAACATGTTTTGAGCAGCTTGTTCATTTGGTAAATCAAGTATCCCATATCCTTTAGCGCTGTAACTTTTCTTATTTGAAATGCTTAATGTTTTCTTCTCAAATCCCCAATCTATTTCCGCCTCATAACTATCCGTATTACTATCGAATCCTTCTTTTTTAGCTACTTCTAGTGCATCTTGAATTACACCATTTGGAATAGGATATCTTTTTTTATATGTTAGTTCAAAATCTTTACTAAATTCTTTCTTTCGAATTCTGGCAAACCAATCTTCCTCACTTAAACTTTTATTCGCAGTATCTAAAAATTGCACTTGTATTCTTTCATATTTTGTACCAGCCTGGAAATGTTCTAGCACCTCTTGCTTCATCTCTTTGTTATCACCTAATACTTGTTCTGGCTTCAATAATAACTTTACTTCAAAACTAGGTTTCATTGGACTAGCTGCAAACCCTTCCTTAACGTTATAAAGGAAACAACAAAAGAAAATGCTGACGAATACAAATACTTTTTTCATATACCTATCCCCTTTACATTTCAAATGACTTCTATACGTTCCATTGCAAGTGAATATACATTTTCATATCCTGCTGTACTTAGCTTTTGTTGTAATCGATCCGTATCCTCTTTCAAAGCGTGTACTAGCACCGTATGTTCTGGTAATAATGTATTTAACATCTCTTTAACGTCTCTTATACTTTGGTGAACTTTATACGCAACTCGATTCACCCTACATGTATTCCTTACATGCTCTTTCATAACTTTTTCTGCAAAACTCCCTTTCGCAATATGCCCAGTAAAAATAACGGCATTCCGTTTTTCATTCCGAAGTTGTTCATAGTATAACTGTGCTCGTTTCGTTTGCATATTCGCATCACTCATTACAACTATTCCGTAACTATTTTGCATACTAATGTCATTATCCATCACTATTATGTTTCTTTTTAAACTCTCCATAATCCATTTAAATTCTTCATTATTTTTTATCCAATCTTTATATACGAACATCTCTTCAAATCCAGCCAAAATTTCTTTATCTACTATAAGCGGAAATTCTTTATATCGTTCATATAAATACAATACTATATCTTGCGCCCTACCAAGTTGTGGCAGCGGTAATAATGCTATTCCTTTATTTTGCATAACTCGTTCAATTTCTGCACATAGATCGTCTAATCTTTCATTTTGCGAAACATCCTCTGTGTGATAAGCAGCATCTACAATTGCAACTTTTATATTGTGGCCCAATTTCTCAGGTAAATTAGCTCGTAGTATATTAGACTCTGCTGAATAGTCGCCTGAATAAAATACGTATGTATTACACATATCAACCAAAAACCAAACAGCTCCTAATACATGCCCACTATATCCCCATTGAAACCGCAATGTAGGAGTAATTTGTATCCATTCATTTGGATTACTAATCTCATCAATACATACATAATTTAAATCTTTTATATGTTGGTCGCTATAAGGTAAATTCCACCCTTGCATCACATTATAGTTTCTCCATTTTTCATAATATAACGGCAGTTGCTCCTTCGTATAACGAGTCGTCCAAATTTTTTTCTTATAGCCATACTTCGCTAATAAAGGTAAACCCATCGTATGATCTTCATGAATATGTGATAAAAATACCGCATCTAAAAATGGAACAGCTTCTCTCTCTATTTTTGGATAACCATCCTCATAAGATCGATTAATACCACAATCAAATACTATTTTCGTCTCTTTATTTTTTACAAAATAGCAGGAGCGACCGTATTCTCCTGCTCCTCCCCATACTTCCACTCTCATCATGCTACCCCTTTTCGCTTTTGCTCCATATGTTGCAGCAGTAATAAGCACATTGTTGTAAGTCCAACAGAAACAACGGCCATCGCCATTCCTATAGATACTTCACCCTGTTCAAATTGAGCAAAAATAAACGTTGCTGACGTTTCTACTGATGGAGGTAATACGAGAAGTGATGCTACTAACTCTCTTATTGAAATTGTAAATGTCATCGCCCATCCGGCAAGAATGCCTGGGATAATAAGAGGCAATATTATTTTTCTAAAAATATAAATATAATTTCCAGAAAAAATACTTCCTGCCTGCACGAGAGAATCATCAATTTGTCCGAGTGATGATTTTACATATTGCACCGTGTAAGGTAAAAACAGAACAACATACGTTACGATAACCATGATTGGTGTATTATAAATTGACATAGGCATATATGGTGAATTCCAAAATAGAATAAGACCTACAACCATAACGATTCCTGGTACCATATTCGGTAACATACCGCACATATCAAGCCATTTTTCAGAGGTTTTTTTCCCCTTTCGAATCATAAGTGCCAAAAAGACTCCAATCATTACCGCAATAATCGCTGTTACGAGTGAAAAAAGAAAACTATTCCATAAAGCCTCTAATCCCGGAGACCCCATTGTAAACAATGCCTCATAATGACTTGTTGTAAAGTTATTTACATGTAAACCGCCGCCTCTTAATTTTGAAAAAGAAGCAATAAGTATAGAAAAGTATGGAATTCCAATTGATACGATTAATAAACCAATTACATACATCCATGCTACAACGCGCGTAAATATAGACAAAGTATATCTTTTAGATTTCACACCTTTTCCACTAACCATTGCATATGAATACTTTCGATTCAATACATTTTGCATATACCAAATGAGCATACAAGCACTAAGTAATAAAGAAGATAATGCTGTTGCACTACTGAAATCAATTGGCCAACTCGAAATAAATTTATGAATTTCTGATGTTAACACATGGAATCCTATTCTACGTCCGAATGTAGCCGGTGTTCCAAATTCAGCAATCGTCTTTACGAAAATGAGTAAAGCACCCATTACATAACTTGATACTAATAACGGCAATATTATTTTTCTTAAGCGATAGAAAAAACTTCCGCCATGAACTGCTGCAGCTTCTTCTTTACTACTCCCAATCTGAAGTAACGTGTTTTTCAGCATGAAATAAAGGAATGGGAATAAATGCAGACTCATAATTAATACCATACCTCCTAAACTAAAAAACGATGATGAAACTGTCTTTAGCATCGGGAAAAATTGTTCAAAATAGCCGTTAGGTTGCATGAACAAAATCCAGCCCATCGATCCAATATACGGCGGTGTCATAAATGGAATCATAAAAACAATATCTAACTTACTATACTTTCCTACATCTGTTTTGCTCATAATAAATGCCAATGGAAATGCAAATATTGTAGCACCTATTACAACGAGTACACCTAGAAGCATCGAATTTAGAAAAATCCCCGCTAATCCACCACTCTGCATCACTTCAAAAGGCTTTAAAAAATTCCAACTGCTATTTTCATATACACTAGAAAATAAAATAAGAAAAAGTGGAATGACGATTAACATCGCGACAAGTAATAACGCTACCGTCATTCCAACTTGTCTTACTGATACGAATCGATTTACCATGGAATCACCATCTTATTGAAATACTTTCTTAAATTGTTTCCCTATTTCATCTTGCCCTTTCTCAACTGTTTTCCAATCAATATTTAATACTGGAATCTCTTCTACATTTGGTCTATTTTCAGCTTTTATATCTGTTCTACCAGGCAATAAATACGCTTTAGAAACTTGTTTTTGTACATCATCGGATAATAAATAATCAATAAACTCTTTTGCACCTTCAATATTTTTACTATCCTTCATAATCCCCGCTGCACGTGGGCTAATAACTGTTCCGCTTTTTGGATATACGATATCAACAGGTTCACCCTTTGCTTTTGCGCTATACGTCATATAATCAACACCCGCAATGACCATATCTTTCGCACCTGTTACAACTGGGTCTAACGCTTCCTGGTTTGCTCCTGCTACTGTAACTTCATTTTTCTTAAGCTGCTCAAATAAATTCCATCCATCTTGTCCATTCTTTTTCACGTATCCTGTTACAAAGTCTAAAGCTGAACCTGAAAGTGCTGGATCTGGAAGATTCACTTTCCCTTTCCATTCTCCTTCCGTTATATCGCTCCAATCTTCAGGCGCCGTCTTCACATTTTTTGTATTGTACACAATCCCTAATGCTGAAGCACTATACCCGAAATAATGGCCTTTATCATCTGACCATTCAGAACGCAGCTTATCAGCTTGTTTCGCCTCTTTATAAGCTAACGTTTGACCCTCTTTCTTTAATCCTTCCATCGCTGGTAAGGAAGCGAGTACGACAACGTCAACGACTGGATTTTTCTTTTCAGCTTCCATTCTCGCTAAAATTTTACCAGTTGTCCCTTGAAACATTTCCACCTTTATACCAGTTTTCTTTTCAAAGTCTTTTTGAATTTTTTCTGCTAACCCTTTTGGCCCTGCACTATATACAACAATTTTCTTTTCATTCATATTTTTACTTTTTGCATCTGCATTACCTGTCTTTGAACTACAACCTGTTACTACAGTAGAAAATAGTAAAGTACATACAAATAAAGACTTAAGCGAACTGAATTTCTTCATACGATTCTCCCCCTATATGATGAATACATTTTTTTGGTACATATAACGATACTGGTTTCCCGATGCTTAATTTACTATTGTGATAAGCTGTCCATATTCCGAGTGCCCCCATGTTTACTTTTATTTCATACCGTTCTCCTACATATGTAACGTGCTTAATTTCACCTGTATACATTTCGCACACTTCATTTTTCGTCCAGCTCACATGCTCTGGACGAACCATTTTTTTACCCTCTACAAGCCAATTCGCCTTACCAACAAATTTGGCAACAAATTCATGAGACGGTTTCACATAAATATCTTCGGGTGTTCCTTTTTGTAATACTGCTCCTTGTTTCATGACAATAATTTGGTCTGACATTGACATTGCTTCTGTTTGGTCGTGAGTGACATACAGTGCAGTTAAACCAATGGAATGAACGATATCCATAAGCTCTATTCTCATTTCTTCTCGCAAAATTGCATCGAGCGCACTTAGCGGTTCGTCAAACAAAATAAAATGAGGTTTTGTTACAATTGCTCTAGCGAATGCGACACGTTGTTGCTGTCCACCAGAAAGTTCGTGCGGATACCTTTTCTCCATACCTTGCAGGCGAACACGCTTTATCGCATCTTCTACTTTTTCTCGTAAATGATTCATTTGCTTTGTAGCTCTTAAACCAAATGCAACATTTTCAAAAACAGTCATGTGCGGCCATAAAGCAAAATCTTGAAATACCATACCGATATTCCGTTCATTAGGAGATGTCTTTATCTTTTTTGTAGCAGAATACATGCACTGGTCTCCAAAATATATTTCTCCCTTATCCGGTTCTTCAAGTCCTGCTATCATTCTAAGTAAAGTCGTTTTCCCACATCCCGAAGGTCCTAAAAGTGTAGTGAATTCCCCTTGTTTCATTACAATCTGCAACGGCTTTAACGCTTGTGTTTTTCCAAATGTTTTTTCTAATCCATTAATTTTAATATCCATCGTCTCACCTCTCTCCCCTCATTCTTAATCTGCTTTCATTCTATATGGAAGATTTATACTTAATGTTAATGTACTGTAAAGATTAAATTAAAAAACTTCTAATAAACTATTTATTTCTATAGATTTTTTCTATAGTTAAAATAAAAAAGGCGGCAATTCATAATGAATCTCTTAAAATTAGAAATTGTAGTACTTATTAAGAAATCCAAAAAGCTTACAATCGTTGCAGAAAAACTTGGCGTTAAACAACCAACTATTACTTTTCATATGAAAAGCTTAGAAGAAGAACTCGGTGTGTCTTTATTCGAATTACGTTCTGGAAGGTATTTCTTAACAGAGGCTGGTGAGGCTTTGCACCATTATGCTTGTAAAATAGATGCACTTATGAAAGAAGCTAGACGTGTCACGCAAGAGTTTAAAGATTTTCAGAAAGGTGCTATAACAATCGGCGCTAGTTATGTACCAGCGACTTATCTTTTGCCAGCAGTCGTTCATCAATTTCAATGTGAATTTCCCAATATAAAAATAACGCTACTAGTGAAAACAGCCCCTGAAATTCGAATGATGCTACAAAATCACGAAATCGATCTTGGGATAATTTCCGCTGCTCCATTTGATGAACCACTTTTAAAACAAACGAATATAATGCCCGATACACTTGTTCTTGCTTTTTCCAAAGAACATCATTTTTCAAAGAAAGACAATGTATCGTTACAAAATATAGAAAAGGAATGCATACTATTGCATCGTAATCCATCTACAACGAGAGACTTACTTACACAATGGACGTTAGCGCACAACATTACATTCCAATCAGAAATTGAATTAGACTCATTAGAAACGATGAAACAAATTTTAAAATATGGTAATGGAATTGCCTTGATTTCTAAACTGGCTATCGAACAAGAAATACAACGAAATGAGCTATGCTATATACCAATCCCTGAATTTGAATTTCAGCGTAATATTTATACGATTCATCATGAAGACAGATGGAATTCTAAAATCATTTCTTTTTTACTACAGAGCATCACTACATTTGCAACAAAAAATTAAAAGGCTGTCGTTATGCACGACAGCCTTTTAAACTATAAATCTATTTATTTTTCTTTGCCTCAATTTTTGCTTGCGCCTCTTCAGCCTTATCTAATGCTTCTGATACTTTCTTCTCTTTTTCTTTCACTTCATCTATACTATCGACAGCTTTAATAATTTTATCGATTCCCTCTTCTTCTACCTTTCTACGCTTTGCCACTCTTTCATTTACTTTCTCTTCCACATCTTTTGCTTTTTGAAGCATATTCTCTGCATTTGATATTACAGCTTTTTCAAGTTCATCATCTTTTTTCTTTTGTAACACTTCATTTGCAATGTCTTTCGCTTCTAAATACTTACCGTCTTTTAATGCTGTTGCTCCCTGATCCATTTTCTCAGCAACTTCTTTATATGATTTCGCTTCATTTCCTGATTTCTCTTTTTCTGCTTTTTCGAACCACATTGTTGCATCACTATACTTTTCATCTTTCAATGATTGCATACCTGTTTCAATATATGTGTCATAATTGCTACATCCAGCCATTACGACTAATAGAAAAAGCATAACAAAACTTAATTTTTTCATGCTGTTGTCTCCTTTTCTTTGCAAGCTCACTTTACTTTAACATACATGAAAAAGAGTTTCAAAAACTAAAATACTAATTTAGTCATTTTTATTTTATTAAGTCACATTTCCTTTTAGACAGACACATCCACTTGCTTTTTCATTACATGCTTCTTTACTCCTACTAATACAACTAACAATAAACCTACGCCTAATGTCATCATAACAATGCTAGTTGGCAACATATCTAATAATAATCCATACACAATCATACCGAGCGGTGCGATTGCAGTAGAAATTGTTTCAAGTAAGCCGAAAACGCGTCCTAAATAACTTGGATCTGTCGTCTTTTGCAAATGTACTTGCATCGGGATATTTACAACCATCATTGATATACCAGTTAACATCATAAAAGCGATATAGTAAATAAAACTTGCTACTTTCGGGATGGTGACTACTAATGGAAACACTGTACATAAACTCAAACTCGCAAATAAAAACAACCCAATATAAACAGAGCGAAACGGATTATTCACTTCTTTACGTACTGATAACGCAATTGCACCAATTAACATCCCAACTGCTAACATTCCCTCTACAACACCGAGTTGTTTCGAAGATAGATGCAAATTTTGAACAATAATATATGGAAGTGAAACGAAAAGTGCACTCGCAAAAAAGTTTACCCCTACTGCAATTTTCATTAAACCATATATTTCATGCTGTCTTTTCACATATGAAAACCCTTCTTTTATACTCGTCAAGAAATGCTCTTTACTTTCAGCCTTTTCTTTTTTGTATAAATCAAATACGATAAACAATTGCACAACAACCGCTAAAAAGAATGTAATGCTATTCAATAGGAAAAACGATTTAATTGAAAAGAAACCAAATACAACTCCGCCAATAATCGGTGCTAAAATATTTGATAAAGATGCTGCCGTCTGGTTCAAGGCACTCGCTTTTTGAATACGTCCTTCATCTACTAAACTTGGAATAGATGAAGTTAATGAAACAGAGTAAAAACTCGCACAAATTGATAATAATGCTGCTGAAACATAAATAAACAGAAGTGATGGCCCAAAAGTAGTTGCAAGGATAAACATAATAAACATTGTTAAACTACTTAACAAATCGGTACCGATGACAAGCCATTTTCGATTGACGCGGTCAGCTACAGCACCAGCAATTGGTCCACAGATTAGCCTTGGAATCGATCCACAAATAAGCGTAGTTGCAAACCCCATTCCTGAACCCGTTGTCTTTAATACGTATAATCCCATTGCAAACGTATAAATACCGGCTCCTAGCAAAGACGTCATTTTCCCAATCATCATTAAAATAATATTTCTCGTTGCAATCTTCATTCTTGAATCATTTTGTCCTATACTTATATCCCCCATTTTTGACACTCTCCCCTTAAAAGTTAAATTGTGTTAAACTTATTATATAATTAACTTTCCAATTTTTACAACAAAAAGTTTAATGATATTTAACTTTCTAACTATAAAGGAGCAATTATATGGCTACTCTCGGTGAAAAAATTAAAACGTTACGAAAAGAAAAAAAGCTTACTCAAACTGATCTAGCAGGTTCAGAACTCACAAAAAGTATGCTAAGTCAAATTGAAAATGGAAAAGCTACACCTTCTATGAAAACACTACAATATATCGCTGACAAACTTGAATGTGAAACGAGTTTTTTATTAGAAGAAGATGATGTAGAAATTGTAGGACTCATTCAACAAACGGAGAAACTAATAAAAGCAAACAAGTACGATGAAGTATATGAGGTTTTACTACCGATCGTTCAAAAAGAGCTACCTCCCACTTTGAATACTGCTCGTTTATATAAACAGTTTGTAACAGCTGCGGCTAAAATGAAAGATTACAATATTGAATATTACGTTGAAAAGGCTACTTCTATTTTTGAGAAATATACGTTATACCGGGATAGTACGGAAACAAAATTAAAATTATCCTTTACGATATTCACACGTAAAAAATATGCTGAATGTTTACAACTTATAGCTAGTATCCGAAATGACTATGAAGAGAAACATTTAGAAATGGATCTCATTATACATATCGAATTATATTTATATGAAGCAATTATTTTTCTTGCATGTGGTGATTACGAACAATGTGAAAGTGTCATTTTAGATGCACTTGCATTTTCAAAAAAACATCAAGTGTATTATAAAACAGATGAATTTTATCGTATTTTATCTTATCAAAAAGTAATCACGGCTGATAAAGAACAATATTTACATTACATAAAAAAATCAGAGCAATTCGCCATTTTTACAGAAGATAATTTCTCTGCGGCGGTTATTGATCTTTTAAAAGCTTTCTACTACAACACAATTGCTAATGAATATACAATTGCATTAGAACATTTAGAACAATTTCGAGAAAAATTAAAAGATGAGCCAATTTTTCAAGATGATGGATCATATTATCTTGAAAAAGGAAAAGCTTTGTATGGTTTAAAACAATACGAAGAAGCTTTAAAAACATTGCAACGCGCTATCATACCAGATTATATAAACCATCCACTTGATCACGCACGGCTTACAACAGCTGGGGCATATCGCGCTCTTTGTTATGTGAAACTTAATGATAAAAAAAGAGCTCTTGAAGAAGTAACAGAAGCATATGAAATCGTACAGGCCTATCCTGATTCCATCTTCACTTCATTTATTAAAGAAACATTACAAATAATACAAAAACTTTAAGAATGTCTCTAAATGGTATATTATTCCTCTTTTTTAGCAAAGATAATAATGATGGGAGGAATATAAATGAATATACAACGTGCAATAGAGCTTTCTATGTCAGCAGAACAAGCCAATGTCAATTTTCAAGGCATGCCTGTTATGATTCAACACGTCGATGAAAGCAATGAAACCGCCCGCATATATGAAGTAAAAAACCCAGGACGCGAATTAACTGTTCCAGTTAATAGCTTAGAGGAAATATAAGAAATGCCACTTCTCTTTTGAAGTGGCATTTTTCTTCTTTCAGATTACTTATTATAAATTTCTTCAATCCTTTATTTTACATGAGCTGAAAAAATAAGAATTTTCTACTTCTTTTCTTTTTGTGACCTGCTAAAATACAAACTATGGATTAATTATTCATACTATACATTAAGGGGGAAAAATAATGGCATCTAATTTAGAAAAAAACAAGCCTTATTATGCAGTTATATTCACTTCTAATTTATCAAATGATACAACTGACTATAATACCGTTGCCGAAGAAATGGAGAAACTTGCAAAGCAACAACCTGGATTTTTAGGTGTAGAAAGTGCACGAGGTAATTCTGGACTCGGAATAACAATTTCTTATTGGGAATCACTTGATGCGATTGAAAATTGGAAGAAGAACACCTTACATAAAGAAGCGAAAAAAAGAGGTCGTGAGCAATGGTATGAAAACTTCCACCTGCGTATTTGTCTTGTTGAGAAAGAATTTAAGTTTCATAGAGGTACTTTATAACTATGAAGGAAAAATTAGCTCTCGTTATTGTTCATGAAATATATGGTGGGAACGACCATATGCATCACGTTACCCAGCACTTTACTTCATCTCATATAGACGTATTCTGTCCTAATCTTCTACACTTACAACATGCATTTCATTATCGTGATGAAGAAAAGGCATATGAACATTTTGTAAATCATATTGGATTTGATGATGGAAAAAAGCAAATTGAAGAATTCATTTCTCATCTTTCTAGTAGTTATACACATATTGGACTTATCGGCTTTAGTGTTGGAGCTACCATCTCATGGCTATGTAGTAACAATCCGAAAATAAATTTTATTATCGGATGTTACGGTTCTCGTATACGCGACTATGTTCACATAAAGCCTACATGCGCTACACTACTTATATTCCCTGAAAAAGAAGCTAGTTTTTCAGTATCCTCTTTCATTCAAACATTGCAGCAACAAAAGAATCCTTTATTAGAAATCAAACAACTACACGGTGAACATGGATTTCTAAATCCGTACACTGAAAAATATAACGAGCACTATACAAAACAAGCATACAATTTAATAGATTCATTTCTTGTAAAGTGAAACTTCAATCAGTGGGGGTTGTTCATCCCCCACATAACCTCTTTTCTTACGCTGAATTTTGAGGCGGGGGTCTTACTGCCCGTTAATGCAGGATAAAAACAAGCTTATGAAGGAGACTCAAATGACGCTGACATTACTCTTACTTGTTTTCATACTCATTGCCTTTATCTCAGCGCTAACTATCATTTTTATAACCGTAAAAAAAGGAGGATTTTTCAACCGCCCCTACTTACAATCTATTATCGTTTGCATTTTATTTTTTACTAATTGGATCTTATATGTAACAACTTTTTATTCGCTACTCCCCGAGAAAGTTAGTGAGTTCATATTCTTACCCATTTGGTTTTTCCTTTGTATTTTAGGTTTTATAACTTTCTGGCGTGAATGGGGAAATAATCGTGTATTCTCCATATGGATCGGTTTTCTTTCCTTGACTAGTTTTTTGTTTGGATTATTGTTGTTAGTTATTTCGGGGATGTAATAGAAGAAGGAAGAAAAGCTAACGTTCAACTTTTCTTCCTTCTATGTTTACCTTTAGTTTTCACTGTCACTGATTCACAAGGTGTATAATATATTTGAGGTGTCGCCTTATCAACAAACATCATAAACGTAACGAAACCGATAATAAAGAAAATAAACAACGTTAACAAAATTGCTCCTATCGTTAAAAGTATCATAACACCACCCCTATATTTTTTATATTATTACACTTTTCGCTATGATATGAGCGTAATCCTTTTTAGAAAAAGAAACGTAACAAAATAATCACAATCACTCCTGTTAATACTGTACCTAATAAACTACGAGTATATATCGCTACAAGAAATGTTGGAATTGCTGCAATAAGATAATCCCACTGCATCGTTTCATGCATAAATAAAACTTGTGCTAAAAGCGCTGCTAATATCGCAATTGGTATGTAATTTAACCATTTTAAACCCCAGTCAGGAATTTGTAGTTTGCTAAATACGAGTAGAGGTAAAATACGTGGCACGATTGTAACAGCTCCTGCTGCTAGTAAAAGTAATAATACATCTAATCTCATTTCCATTTTTCAATCAACACTCCAATCGTCGCAGCTAGTAAGGTTGCGATAATAACCGCTATACTATCTGGCATAAATAGGTGTGAAACGTATGCGATAATAATCGCTACAATTGCAACACTTAAATGAATTGCTAGTTTCGGTTTACTACTTATGAGCTGAAGAACAAATAATCCGATAAACATCGCTGGTAATGCATAATCCATGCCGTATGTATGTGGATCTGGTATCCACTCACCAAATAGCCCGCCAATGATAGTGGCAAGAATCCAATTTAAATACGCTGTTACATTAAGCCCTATCATCCATCTTTCACCTAAATATCCTTTTTGCGCTGCATGCTGCACTGCAACGCCGAAAGTTTCATCTGTAATTTGCGAACCGATGATTAAGTTTTTAAATAGAGGAATTTTCGTAAAGTACGGTGCAAGTGCAGCACTCATAAGAAGGTGGCGCAAGTTAACAAAAAATACAGTAAAAATAATTGCGGAAGCAGGAGCACCGGCTGCATACATACCAGCTAATATAAATTGGGCAGAACCTGCATAAATTAAAGTGGACATAAACGCAATTTCAATGATGGAGAAACCAGCTGTTTTTGCAATTACACCAGCTGCTATACCGATGCTCAAGTAACCAAATACAGTTGGTAAACAATCTTTTACTCCTTGCTGAAATGTATCGTCACTCTGCAAAGCTACATGTGCCTGAGCTTTACTCATCCTTATCATCCTCCATTCCTTCTAAAGTTCGTTTTCCTGTTACGACATGAACTAAATCTATATTTTCACGCCATAACGTATCTAACTTATCAGCTCCAAATTCCTTTGTGATTTCTTCAACCATAATATCGTGCCGCACATACTCTGTAGCAACGAGAACTAGCGCTGGGTCATACGTTGTAACGGCCCATGAAGTGCTATCATTTGAGAAGTTCGCAATTAATACTTCCTCTCCATCACGAGCAATAACAGTTAAATGACCACCCATTCTCTTTTCAACAACGTGGGGCGTCATATAATTATGGTGAAATGTCGCTCCTATTTTTGTTTCTGGAGCTCCAAATAAGATTGAAAATATATGTACGCCTTCCTCTTCCTTTTGATGAATGTATGGTTCAATTTCATGCACTTGTTCTTCCCATACAGAAACCCATAACTCTTCCTTAGCTCTACTAATTATATTGCATATTTCTTTCAAAACACGATCATTTGAACGAATATGCGAAATTACATCTATTTGTCGCTCTTGTTCTAAACAATTTAATTTCTCATCTAAAAATTCAAAGGACTTTTCAAAGTCTTTTCGCATTCGATTCATTAATTCGGTAGCTGGTACTGGTACATATTTAACTGGTTCAGAAGGTACAATATGCACTGCTCCTTTATCCATTAACTTACCGAGTACCTCGTAAATCATAGAACGAGGTACTCCTGTTTGTTTACTCACTTCATAGCCTGTTACTGGGGAATGTTTTAGTAGTCCAATATACGCTTTACATTCATACTGAGAAAATCCTAACTTTTGTAATTCCTTTATAATTTCATCCATCGGTAACCCCTCACAATCTAAATCGCCCTTACTTCAAAACGACGATTTTGCTTCCCTTTACTTTTTACTTTATCAATAACAAGTGTTCCTATTTCACTCGTATTTTTCACATGTGTGCCTCCACAAGCTTGTTCGTCTAAATTTTCAATTGTAACAATGCGGATTTCTTGGATAGTAGTTGGCAGGAGATTTATTGCTGTTTTAATCATTCCTACAGCATTTTCTGCTTCTTTGCGGCTCATATAACGAGTGGAAATTTCTTTATTTTGCTTAATAAGTTTATTTACTTCCTCAACAATTTCTTCTACTTCCACGCTCGATAACTCTTGTAACTCATTAAAGTCGATACGTGCTTTATCAGGATAAATTTGATTTCCAGTGCATAGAGCACCATACTTTTCATAAACAACAGCTCCGATAAGATGCAGTAAAGAGTGATGACGCATTAAATTATGACGTCTTTCCCAATTTATCTCTAATTTAACTGGACCTAACTTTACTTGTGCTTCATCTTTTATATAGTGAACTATTTCTCCTTGCTCCTTCTTTACTTTTTCAACTTCAAATACAGACCCATCTTGTACAATGACACCCGTATCACATTCCTGTCCTCCACCAGTTGGATAAAAAACTGTTTCTTTTACAAATACTTTATTCCCTTCTACTCTTATCACTTCTGTTTCGCAACTCGTTTTGTATGCATCTTCTAAATATAATGCCGTTGTCATACTCTCACCTCTTTAGTAGTTATAGTTATACCTACTAATATAAAAAAGAAACCCCGTAAAGTCAATTGATAATTCTGAAATTTTAAATTAATAAAAGACTCCTTTATTAGGAGTCCACTATCTCAATATTTCATTCGCTTCTTTTTCATAAATTTTATCAAATGACGTCATAACGCGCTGTGATGCTTGAATCATCTTTTGATCTGTCATAAGATCTGCCATCTCTTTAGTCATATCTACATTTGAATTTTCTAGCATATGATTTTTTACTATTCCTGTTCCGTTCGGTAAATTAGCAATGTTTCCTTCTGCTAGTGTAAAGCTTTTGTTTTCACGTTGCACGAGACGTGCATTCGTTTCTGCATCTACTGTTTTTGTTTGTAACTGTGCAATTACTATTCTCTTAATATCTGGTTTTTGCAAAGTTCCATCGTTAACTTCTCTATAAATTTCTCCATTATTAGATACGAAGAACTCAACATTTTCAGGAATACGAATGCGCTCATTATTAACATCCATAACATAAGCACCTGAAGATGTTTGTAAATATCGATCACTATTTAATGTGAAACTACCATCTCTCGTTAAAAACGTTTCATCATTTTTAGAAGTAACGAAAAATGATGTTGTGCCGGCCGCGCCGTCATCTAAAAAGAAATCTGTAGCGCTATTTGTCATTTGTATATTTCCTTGTACTAAATTCACATGCGTTGCAGCTGGTACTACAGCGTAATCGACCGAACCGATATTTGTTACCGCCCCATCTCCGCGGCGATATGTGTCTTGTACATCAAATACTTTAGACGTCATATTTTCTGCTTTAAATCCTGTCGTTTGAGCATTTGCAACGTTATTCGAATGAACATTAATGCGCTGCATGTAATTCATCATGCCCATAGAACCTATATAAAGACCGTTCATATTCGTTTGAATAAGGCAAGCGCCTTATTCTTCACCTCTTTTCTACGATGTTTGTAACATTTGTTTTGCTAAATGTTCAGCTGTAGCGATATGTATATTTTTCTTTATGTCTTGGCCATCTGTCATTAATACAATAGGAGCTGATGATACCGCTGGAATTTTCAACAATTCGCCACTACTTGCTGTTTCATCAAATTTCGTAAACACAATACCATCTATATGAATATCTTTAAAGTTTGTAATGATTTCAATCATATCTTTACTTTTCATAGACGCTGATAACGTTAAACAAATATAATCTGGTTCTACTTGTCCCATCGTTTCAATCATTTCTTCCACTGTTTCTGACGTACGATAATTTTTTCCGGCTGTATCAATTAAAATATAATCGACGCGTGCTTCTTCTTTAAAATACGTAAGCGCTCTTGTCATTGCAGCTTCATCACGCACAGCAATTACTTCAGATCCAATTGTCTTTACGTTATCTTGCAATTGCTGTACTGTTCCTATGCGCGAATGATCTGTCGTTATAAAACCAACTGTTTTTTTCTTACCGTGAAATTGCCATGCCATTTTCGCGAGTGTCGTCGTTTTACCAACGCCAGTTGGACCGATTAATGCAATTGTTTGTACTTCTTTTTCAAAGACGTTTTCCGTATTGAAATGAGATTTCATATCTTCCAATATGTACCTGATAACTTCTTCTTCCGTAATCATCGTTGCATTTTCAAACTTTATTTTTAACTTTTCAGCATATGCATGAATGAAATATTGTTCCACATCGTTTTGTTCTAGCATCCGAATTACTTTTTGAATAATAAACGGTACAGATTCTTGATTTTCTTTCTTTGGAACTACTTCTTCTTTCTTTACTGGAACGACTTGTTTCACAACTTTTTTCTTTTTCGTTACTTTCGTTACTTCCGTTTCTTTCATCGGTTTCACAACGACGATTCCTTTTTCAAACAGCTTTAATAGTTTCTCTTTTTTTCTTGCCCATTCTTCACTATTTCCTGTTTGCATCGCCGCGTATGACATAGAAGTCGTTACGTTTTCTAAATTGTGCAGTACTGATTGAATTCCATTCGCCTTCACAATTTGTTCTGAAGGATCATTCACAACATCCATTAACTGTTCATGAAATTGAGCTGTACCTTCATTCACTTCTTCCTGTTTTTCTTCTGGAAAAGCAACTAACATTTCATAATCCTTTTTCCAAAAAAACGGTATATTTCGTTTTACACTTTCATCGACAACATAATAATAATCTGTACCATATTGGTCAAATAATTTTCGATACAATTCATTTTTCGAAGCTGCTTTTATTCGCATTAACGCTTCTTTCTTTTCTGTACTTTCCATTACTTCACCCCCTACTATTCAATATAGGCAATTTGATCCACAACAATTTCTGGTGCTAATTCACTAATACAAAGTACTTGTGCTTCCACTTGATAACGTTCTAGCAGTCTTACAATCGCAAATCTAAAATCTTTTCTACGTGTTAATAACACTGGCTCTCTTCCCATTAAACGTGCTTGCTTAAAGACGCGCTGCACTTGCTCAACGACACGTGTTTCTAAATCTAAATCCCAGTTTAATAAGTAACCTTGATATGAATTATTCACAACATCCGCATCTAACTCAATTGAATCAGAGAAGAGCGCTGCATATATTTTTCCGTCTGGATTTTTCGCATTTTCACAAATAACTTTTGAAATACATTCACGAACAAATGATGTCACACCATCCACGTGGTTTTGATAAATTTCTTTGCCGTCAATAATACCTTCAATAATTGTTGGTAAATCACGAATAGAAATACCTTCTTTTAGAAGTTGTTTAATAACATTTTGAACGAGTGATAAATCAATTTCTTTTTTCTTAATCTCTTCTAATAGAACGCCATTATCATTTTCAAGCGAGTTAATTAAGTCTTTTACATGCTGACGCTGAATTAATTCATGAAGATTACGTCTAACGACAACATCTAAATGTGTAATTAATATGCTAAGTGGCTCTAAAACTTGATAGCCTTTCATTTGTGCATCTTGCACCATATGCTCTAAAATCCAATATCCATCTTCACCGAAAATTGGATCTTTCGCTGGTTCTGCATCTAAATCAGCCATTACATTTGGTGTTTTCAATGCTAATAAATAACCTGATTTTAAAACACCTTCAGCCGCCTTCGCACCTTTAATTCGAATAATGTAACGTCCGCGTGGTCTAAAGCTCGTATTATCTTTAAAATTAATTCCAGGAACGTTAATACCAAGGTCAGTAATAATCGACTTCCTCATAAGAACAACTTTATCACGGGCTGTTTCCCCGTTAATTTTCTGCTTTACAAGTGCTGCTAAATCTAAACCGAGTTCTACTATAATTGGATATTTGTCCGTAAATACTCCGAATGAATCTTCCACTTGTTGCAGTTGTTCATCTTCGCCTTGGATCATTTCTATTTCTTTTTGAAGCTCGTCTTCTTTTTCTTTCTTTATTCGATTTTTATTACGAATTCCTAAGAAGATAATTGTTCCGCCAACGAGTGCGAATGGTAGAAACGGTAGCGGAGTAAAAATACCCATTGCGATAAATAAACCACCGAGCGCATATACAACAACTTCATGCGCTAATAACTCTTTAAAGATACCTTCTGTTACTGTATCCGGTGAACCGTCAAATACACGCGTTACGATAATACCTGTTGAAATTGCAAGCATAAGCGATCCAATTTGGTTTACGATTCCGTCACCGACAGTTAACTGTGTATAATGAAGAGCCGCATCTGCAAAGCTCATCCCTTGCTGCATCATTCCGACAATTAAACCGAAAATAATGTTTACGAATAAAATGACAATCCCGAAAATAACGTCCCCTTTAATGAACTTTCCGGCACCATCCATCGCCCCGTAAAACTCTGTTTCCATATTTAATTTTTTTCGTTTCGCTTGTGCATCTTTTTCTGAAATAATACGCTGGTTTAAATCAGCATCGATAGACATTTGTTTCCCTGGTAAAGAATCAAGTGTAAAACGAGCTGCTACTTCAGCTGTACGAGACGCACCGTTTGCAACGATAAACTGGAATATGATTAATACTGTAAAAATAACGATACCAATTAATAAGTTTCCGCCAATTACGAACTGGCCGAACTCTTCAATAACATGACCTGCATTTCCATCTGTCAAAATCGCTCGCGTCGTCGAAACGTTAATCGATACGCGGAAAATCCCGATTAATAACAGCATCGTTGGAAATGACTTTAATTCATCCCACTCGTTAATACTTGTCGCTCGCATATAAATAAGCACTGACATACTTAGTAAAAAAACGATAATAATATCAAGTATAAATGGTGGAAGTGGAATTAAGAGCGCCACTACGAATGACGCTGCTAAAAAGATAGAAAAATAGGTTCTTGCAGAATCTATCTTAAACAAAGAGATCTCCTCCAAACGCGCTATTATACTTCAAGTTCATTCGTCTGAATTAAATAGCGCATAACTTCAATTACAGCTACATATAAATCTTCTGGAATCGTCTCATCTTCCTCGACTTGATAATATAAAGAACGAGCAAGCGGACGGTTTTCCACCATTGGTATTTCTTGTTCACGGGCAAGCGTTCGTATATATAACGCGAGCTCATCTTCCCCTTTTGCAACGACAATTGGTGCTGCATCAACGTGTTTATTGTAACGAAGTACGACCGAAATATGAGTCGGGTTGTTTACAATAAATGTTGCGCCATCCATCTTCTTCGCAATTGTTCCTTGCAAGATTGCATGCATAAAGTTTTTTCGTTTTCCTTTAACTTGCGGGTCCCCTTCATTATCTTTATGCTCTTGTTTCACTTCTTCTTTTTTCATCTTAATATCTTGCTCGTACTCCCATTTTTGATAAATGAAATCAATAATAGAAAGAACGATTAAAATAATTAAAATTGCTAAGAAAATAAATTTAATTTCCCTAATAATTTCAGTAAGTGATGCAGTCCAGTTGAACCCAATCATACTGACAATTTTCTCTAAATTCTTTTTAAAAAGAACGTAAGCGACGTAACCGATTAATCCCATATAAAACAGTGATTTCAAAATATCTACTAAACTTTTACGACTAAACAGTCTCGTAAAATAGTTTTTCGGATTAATACGTGACGCTTTCGGTTTAATGACTTTAGAAGAAAATAGGAAGCCGACTTGAATCATATAATTGAATAAATGAAAAGCGTATACGAGTATTAATATCGGAGCCGATACTTTCAGTAATAAAATCCCCATTAAATAAAAATACTCGGTTGAATCTGTATTTTTTCCAATTTGATCAAACAGCACCGCTACGGAATTTGCAATCTCATACCCTAGCCAATCTCCGAAGAAATAAACGACAACTGCTAATACTAGAATGGAAAATAAATTATTTAAATCTTTACTCCGGGCAATATTCCCTTCTTCACGCGATTTTTTACGCTTCTGCGGGGTGGCCTTTTCTGTTTTATTATCCTTTGCCATGCGCGTCCCCCTACTTCGTTAAGAAAAAGTTAAATAGTTTCATATACTCTTCAAGTAATACATCCGTCATATTTTTAAACACATAACCGAGCATCGGTACACTCATCGCAATAAACAAAATACCGCACGTAATTTTAATTACGTATGCATTCATAAAAACGTTTAATTGCGGAGCGTTTTTTGCAATTAAAATTAGAACAAAGTTAATGATGAATAAACTTCCCATAAGCGGAAGAGCAATTTCAACCGCTGATGTGATCGCAAATAATAGCGTTGCGAGTAGACTATCTAAGAAACTAGTCGTCAACAATTTTGAAATCGCCTCTGTATATTGAAACGACTTTAAAATCGTGGCAACGAAATAATTAATGCCGCCAAGTGAAATAAAAATAATGAGAAAAAATATATCAAAAATGGTTGATAGTAAAGTAGACTGTGAGCCCGCATTTACATCAAACAAACTTGCTTGTGATAAACCGATATCAAAGTCTAAAATATGCCCGGCCATTTTCGGAATGTTCCACAGCATTTCTACAATTTTTGAAAGTGATAATCCAATTACAATTTGCGTTCCTGCATAAGCTGCAACGTCCCAAACTGTCTTGATGTGAGAGACATCCACTTGATCAGCCACTGTAATTGAAAGAGCAAGTCCAACTGTAACCTTCGCCATTGCTGGAATGGATCGTCCTGAGAAAAACGGTAAAAAATATAAAAATGAAGTAATGCGGCAAAACGCAAAAAACGTTGCCGCCCATAATTCCATATTCATTTCAGTTCACCTATCTTAGTACGAACGCAATAGCGATGGGATTTTATCAAATAAATCTAAAATAAGTGTCGTTAACTCTTGGAACATCCACGGACCTAAAATGATAATAACGAGGACAATACTCGCCATTTTCGGTAAAAACGTCAGCGTTTGCTCTTGAATTTGCATCATCGCCATAATGACAGCGATGATAATAACGACAATCATACTTACGCCGGCAACCGGCATTAAAATCATAACCCCTTTATAAAAAAAGGTTTGAAAAATATCTATAATTGGTGACGTATTCATTTATATGACTCCTATCACATAGCATCAAACGCTTCAGGCGACCGTTTTAAACATAATGTCGACGATTTTTGTATATCCACCTAAATATACGAAAACGAGTATTTTAAACGGTAAACTTAAAATCATCGGCGGTACCATCATCATCCCGAGGTACATTAAAAGTGTACTAATAATCAAATCTATAAATACAAACGCTAAATAAATGAACATCCCTGTTAGTAAACCTTTTTGAATTTGCGTTAACGTAAAGGATGGTACGAGCGTAAATAGTGAAAGATCTTTCAAATCTTTCGGCAACTCTTCTCCGCGTACTTTCAGCATCATTTTTAAATCATGCTTATACGTATGCTTTGACATATATTCTTTCATAATAGGAGCTGTCGTTTCCGCAGCTTGACTTACTGTTATTTTCTCTTTCGTCATCGGATCCCACACATCACTCTTCAGTTGCCCAAGTACAGGCTGCATCGTAAAGAGTGATAAAAATAATGCAAGTCCAACAAGCACTTGGTTTGGTGGTAAATTCATTACCCCAAGTCCTTGACGTGTAATCCCTAGAACGATCATAAAATAAGTAAAATGTGTAAATAATAGAACGATAGAAGAAGATAATGATAAAAGGGTAACGAGCGCAAATAGTTGTACACTTGAATTACTCGTAAACTCTTTTCCATTTTCGAAATTAATAAAACCGTTCGGGGCTGCATACGCTGGATTTACAAAAATAATTGAAAAAACGATAGAAAATACGAAAATAACGGCTAATAATGATAACTGTTTCTTTATTCTCATGATGGATCCTCTACTTTTTTCGTTTCACTCTTCACCGCGTCTTCTAGTGCTTGTTGAAACTGATTTCCTGTTCCGGTTAATTGCACAGACTGCACACCGTTATTACTAATAACAGTGAACACTTGCTTTCCGTCCACTTCAAATAAAAAGGCACTCGTTTGATGATTTAAATACACACCGTCTTTTACTTGAATATGGCCATTTTCACCCTGCTTAAAAAACTGCTGTTTGCGCGTCTTTTTCGTCATATAATATGCACCGTAGCCGAGCGCACCAAACAGTAAAACGACTTGAAATAAGGTCGTCATATACGACATATGACTCCTCCTCTACTCTTTATCTTGCATTTGACTTTGCGCTTTCATAAGCGCCGCTTGTTTCTTATCAGCTTCAATTTCAGAAATGATAATACCGAATTTCTCGTCCATTACGATTGCTTCACCGATGCCGACTTTCATATTACTTAAATACACATCCACTTTATGTCCTAAGTTTTTCTCTACTTCCAGAACATCGCCAACTTTTAACTGCTTTACATCACCAAGTGTAATAGATGACTTTCCAAGCTTTACACCAAGTTCAATCGAAATATCTGAAACAGTATCAATATGTGCTTTACCTGCTTCATTTCGCTTTCCTGCAAAATCTTCTAATCCCATTAATGACACGGGAGATACTTCATGCTTCATATGGATCCTCCTACTCTACAAAACTTTTAAATAGGAGCGCCTTACGCGTTCCATCTTTTCCAATAAAACAATTAAATTTATGCTTTCCATCTACATAACCAAGTAATTCATCCGAAACTTTCGTATGAAGCGGAATAATATCGCCTTCTTCAATTTGTTCAATCTCACTCATTGTCATTTTCTGCTCACCAATTGCAATGTGAACAGGTTTGTACACTTGATTTACTTTCATTTCCACTTCAGACGTATACTTTTTACGCTTGTCTGAAGAATGTTCGACAATATTTTCAGACGTTAACTTATCCATAATTTCTTCAACAGATAAGAATGGAATTCCGATACGCACCGTCGTATTCCAAAACTCTGTTTTCATATTTACGTTAAGTAATGAAATGATATCACTCGCTGTCGTAATCTTTAATGCATTCGGATCTGTTTCTGTCGTTACAAATTTCGGTTCAATCGCAACAACACTTTCAAATGATTGCTCTAAATTTTTACAAAGAAGTAAGAATATATTATCCAGCGTTAAAAACTCAAACGCTGTTAACGGTCTGCGCATCGTAAAGTTACGCTTACTATCTCCGCCAAGCCAACATTCATGAATATAAATAACGAATGCTAAATCAATCTCAATAACAATTTCTCCAAGCTCTGGTAAACCGAGATCAATTACGCAATATAAATAATAATCTTTCGGCATTTTCTCCACATACTCACTCGTAAATGGAACTTGCTCAACTGTTGAAGGTTCTAGTTCAATTGGAATACGCATACGCGCTGATAACGTCTGTGACGTCTGTTTTCCAAACGTAGAAGCAATCGCTTGCAAACTACGTAAATGCTCAACACCGAACTTCTCTGGTCTATTAAAATCATACTCTTGAAATTTCTCTTGCTTTCCTGCTTCTTGTGCGAAAGCTGGCATTTCCTCGCCTTCATTTACCGCCTTCAGCAGGGCATCAATTTGCTCTTGGCTTAATTTTTCGCCACTCATGACAATCCCCTTCCCTACCTTTTCAATTCAACGATTTCAACGTACATCTTTCCATTCTTCGTCAAAATCTTTCCGGTTCCAATCTCTTCATTCTCAAGCATAAGACGCACCGTATTTTTCGTTGAATTTTCAAGACGATACAATGTACCTTTCGTAATATGAAGCAGATCTTCAATTTTCTTTTTCGTATTTCCGATTTCAAAATAAATTGTTAACGGAATATCATCTTGTAATTTCAAATCTAGCCAACTCCCATATCATGTTCACGAAAATTTCATGTTCTCTCTATATATGAAACTTCTTATTTTGAAACGTCGATATTTAATATTTTTTTAATATATCCTTGCGTTTCTTTAAATGGCGGTACGCCTCCGTACTTTCTCACATTGCCAGGACCAGCATTATAAGAAGCAAGTGCCAATACTAAGTCGCCGTTATTTTTCTTTAAATAACCGCTTAACTCTTTCACGCCACCTTCAATACTTTCAGCTGGTGAAAAGGGATTCTTCACACCCATCTCCTTCACATTCGCTGGCATAAGCTGCATAAGACCCATCGCACCTGCATGTGACACCGTTTTCGGATTAAAATTAGACTCTACTTCAATCATTTTTTGAATTAACGTTTTTGGAATTCCATATGTACGACTTACTCGATCAATAATATCCTCATACTTGCCTACATTGGAAGAACGTATTTTTTGAATATTATACTTCTTCGTTAATTCCCACGTATCAGCGGTCTCATTTTTCGTTTCTGGGAAACGTCGTTCAAACTCTTTTTGCGCAACTTGCACTTCATCTGCTTTCTTCGTTTCAGCCTTTTCTTCAAGCTTACTCGCTTCCTCTACTTTATTAATAGTTTCTGCCGGTTTATTAACAACCGCTTCTATTTTCGTAGATTGTACCGGCTGACTCATATCTTCTACTTTTGCCGGCTGCGTAGTAGCCTTCGTCTCCTTCGCAGGTTCACTCTGCAACTTCTCTTGAAAACGACTACTAACAAATGCTTGTGGACTACTTAGCTTTTGCTGAATTTGCCCTTTCTTATATGCAAGCACTTCTTTTACTATATTTCCAACTATCATAATATCACCTTTTCGGTAAACAAAGATAATCTAATATTAGAGTTTTTTTTTAAAGTTTGCAATAATCCTTTTAATAATTATGTAATAAAAAAATGGATATATTGTTAAACTGTTATTTTTTTATATTTATTAATTCGAATTTTTAGTTGACACCCGCTATGACAGGGATTACAATAAATCTCGAAATTGATTTTTTCGCATATTACCGTTTTTCAATTTGCAGAAAAGTCAATATAAAAAAATGGGGGTTTCTTAACATGAGAATTAATACAAACATTAACAGCATGCGTACTCAAGAGTACATGCGCCAAAACCAAGCAAAAATGAGCAATTCTATGGACCGTTTATCAAGCGGTAAACGTATCAACAACGCTTCTGACGATGCAGCAGGTCTTGCAATCGCAACTCGTATGCGTTCACGTGAAGGTGGCTTAAACGTTGCAGCCCGTAATACAGAAGACGGTATGTCTTTAATTCGTACAGCTGACTCAGCTTTAAACTCTGTGTCAAACATCTTACTTCGTATGCGTGACCTTGCAAACCAATCTGCAAGTGGTACTAATACTGATAAAAACCAAGCTGCAATGCAAAAAGAATTTGATCAATTAAAAGAACAAATTCAATACATTGCGGACAACACTGAGTTTAACGACAAAAAACTATTAGACGGATCTAATAGTACTATTAATATCCAAACTCTTGACTCACATGATAAAAATAAACAAATTACAATTTCACTTGATTCTGCATCACTTAAAAACTTAGATATTAAAGATTTAGCAATTGGCTCAGCAACAATTAACCAAACTGATCTTGATACTGCTACTAATTCTATGAAACGACTAGCTACTCCAGCCACAGATGGAAAAGTACTAGCTCAAGACATTGCAGATGCAAAAGCAGCCTTTAACAAAGTCCAATCTGCTTATACGCCAGCAGAAGTTGATAAAATTCAAGATGCTTTCAAAGCTTATGATAAATTAGCTGCTGATCCAGCATCAAAGGATACTGATATTGCAGATGCCGCAAAAAATGTTAACACTGTATTTGGAACATTAGCAACACCTACGGCAACAAAATTTGATCCATCTTCTGCTGTTGAAAAAATCGACAAAGCAATTGAAACAATTGCTTCTAGCCGTGCTACTTTAGGTGCTACATTAAACCGCCTTGACTTTAACGTAACAAACCTTAAGAGCCAAGAAAACTCTATGGCAGCTTCTGCTTCTCAAATCGAAGACGCTGACATGGCGAAAGAAATGTCTGAAATGACTAAGTTCAAAATCTTGAACGAAGCTGGTATCAGCATGCTTTCTCAAGCAAACCAAACTCCACAAATGGTTTCTAAATTATTACAATAAGCCATTTGAGTTAGTTTCCTGAATAAACCTCTCTGCTTGCAGAGAGGTTTATTTTTTCTATATAGATAGATTGAAAGATTTTTTTAGCTTAAAGAGAAGCTCTAGCCATATTTAGTAGCGGTCAGGGCCTATTTTATTCTCGTTCCGTGTATGAAAACAAAAAGATAAAGTGAGCATAAGTCTCTTTTTCTCTTCATAACCGTTTATTAGCTTTAGAACACTGACTATATCAATCTATAAGGAGTGTCTATTATGCGTATTGGTACGAATGTTTTAAGTAGGAATGCTAGGCAGTCGTTGTATGAGAATGAGAAGCGTATGAATGTGTCAATGGAGCATTTGGCGACTGGTAAGAAGTTAAACCATGCTTCTGATAATCCCGCTAATGTTGCAATTGTGACTCGTATGCATGCGAGAGCAAGTGGTATGCGCGTGGCGATTCGTAATAATGAGGATGCGATATCGATGCTTCGCACGGCCGAAGCTGCCCTTCAAACTGTGACGAATATTTTACAGCGTATGCGTGATTTGGCCGTTCAATCCTCAAACGGTACAAATTCAAATAAAAACTGTCATTCGCTGAATAAAGAGTTTCAATCTTTAACAGAACAAATTGGCTATATTGGCGAGACGACTGAGTTTAATGATTTATCCGTATTTGACGGTCAAAACCGCCCTATTACATTAGACGATATCGGTCATACAATAAATATGACGAAACATATTCCCCCTTCCCCTATACAACATGACATCAAGATTTCAACGGAACAAGAAGCAAGAACGGCAATTCGTAAAATCGAAGAGGCTTTGCAAAGTGTGTCACTTCATCGTGCCGACCTTGGTGCAATGATAAATCGTTTACAGTTTAATATTGAAAATTTAAATAATCAAAGTATGGCGTTAACAGATGCTGCATCTCTAATTGAAGATGCAGACATGGCGCAGGAGATGAGTGATTTTTTAAAGTTCAAATTATTGACTGAAGTTGCACTTAGTATGGTTTCACAAGCGAACCAAATTCCGCAAATGGTCTCTAAACTACTACAATCATGAAAATTAATCTTCCTTCTTTGGAACGATTCCATACAAAACAAAAGGGAAATACATATAAACTATGTATCTCCCTTTTATTTTGTACCCAAATTTTATTACTGTGTTACCGTCATAACTTGTCCGCTACGGTCAACCATTATTTTCATTTTTCCGTCTTGTGCATTATATAGCCCAAGTTTATGTAATTCCATTTTACAATCTTGTACGAAAGTTGGTAATTTACGAATTTGATCGATATCAGAACTTGTAATGAAATGAATTAAAAGCTGCGTCATACCTTTAATATCTTGTACAAGCTCTTCTTTCTCTCGTTTTAGCCTTTCATTTTCTAGTTGTAACGACTGCAATTCATCTTCTAGACTACGTGTGTTCTTTGCTTCTCTAGAACGCCCTGCTGCCATGCTAGAAAGCTTATAAATACCTTCCATAAACTGATGTAGTTCGTCTTCTTTCCTTTCACTACATTGATTAATTGTTTCAAAGTTATCAACGATACCAGATATAACTGTTACAAGATTTTTTTCATCCTCTTTATGCTGGATTTCTTCTTTTAATTCGTACTCGTTTTCTTGTTTTCTTGCAACGATTGTCTCTTTTACTGGTATATATTTTCGCTTTCGTCCTGGTTTTTGTTTTTCAATATTTTCAAACGGTATTTCACGTTTTTTTAATTTATAATACGTATTTTGCAATTGACTTTCTGTTTTTGGAAAAAGATTTAGTTCATTTTTACTTACGTATTTTGAAATATTTAAAATGTTTAAACCGTGACGTTGACAAAATTGATACACTTCATACAGTAGCTCTAGTTCAGACTTCAGCCATGTAATTGCTGATTTTTCATATGCTCGCATCCCGCCATTTTTTTCTATATCTATTTGAAATAATACCATTCTATTATGTAAATCAACTAACTCTTCATACTTTACTTGGAATTCTTTTTCTATTTTTTTAATTTCCGCTTCTAGTTGCATATCGTTCATTTTATTATTTGACATGTTTTGTAAAAGACCTAATACATTAATTGCTGTGTGGTGATACATAATCTGTGCCACTCCCCCTCATCCTTTCACAATTCTCATCTGACTCCCATGTCTTTTAAGAAAATAGCAATTTTTACATATCCATATTATAACAGTTCGAAATTATCTGTCAAATAATAAACATACAAAAATGTATAGAAAGTATAAAAATTTGGAAAATGTTTTTTATTAATATGCAAAATTGCATATTAATTACATTTAATTATATTATATGGTATTTTGAATATTTTTTCACCGAAAAAATTTGCGTTACCACGAAATGTTACTAAAGTAATCCAAAAAATACGTTCACTTATATTTTTAAATTAAAAATCTTCAAATAAAGATTTTTTCATACATACAGCGCCAAACACCCCAGAAAGCTTTCATTTTTCTACCAGCTTAAAGTATAGAATACTAAAAAGGAATTAGCCATATGTAGCATTGGCTAATTCCTTCCTCTCTCTAACAGAATAGAGTTATAAACCCAGTCTTCAAATCCTCAATCAAAGTCTCACTTCTTCTTACCTAAAACTACTTCATACCTCTGAACTCACATCGCATGAGACTCTATTAAGCACTGAAAACTTCCTTACATAAGTAGTTCCTCTATTCCTACTAAATAGAAAAATGTTATACGCCAGCTCTTCTACTTACCTATAACCACTCCATATCTCTGGTCTCAACATCGCATAGGGCTCGACCGCTCAACACTTAGCTAGAGCTTCTATTCCGGCTAAATAGAAGCTTTTAAAGCACTAACTTATCAACTAAACCAATTAGCTCTTGAATATCTGGCTTACTTACTTGAGCATTTGCTCCTACAGCTTCACCTTTATGGAATAATTCATTTGTAATTAATGAAGAGAAAATAATGACTGGTAGACGATTCATTACTTCACTATCCTTAACCACTTTCGTTAAATGATGTCCATCCATTTTTGGCATTTCAATATCGGTAATTAGCAAGTGAATATGTTCAAACATTTTCTCTCCTTGCTCTTTCGCTAATTTTTCAATTTGCGCTAACGCTTCTGCACCATTGCTGAAGAAGTTCATTTTCGTATATCCAGCTGATGATAATGTTTCTTCTAATATTTGACGAAGCATCGCTGAATCTTCTGCAATATAAATTACTTTTTCAGCTCGATCTGTTTTTTGTTCTAACCCTGCAATTGATTTATTGTCATAACCAGTGCCGCTAATTTCACATACAATTTTTTCATAATCTAATAATAAGATGATTTTTCCATCTAGTTTTACAATACCAGATGTCGTTTCTTCTAGTCCCATAGATAATGAAGCTGGTTCATCAATTTGTTCCCACGAAATACGTTGAATACGATGCACTTCATCCACGCGGAAAATAACTTTCATTTGGTTTAATTCTGAGATGATAAATTTCGTTTGATCAAGTGGCTTTGTTGACTTTAAATTAAGAGCCATTGCCAAGTTAATAACAGGTAAAATTTCACCACGTACTTGAACAACACCTTCAACTGCATGATGAGATTCTGGCACAGTTGTAACAGGAAATGGATTAATGATTTCACGTACTTTCATTACATTAATACTAAATAGGTTTTCACCAACAGTGTACGTAACAATCTCTAATTCATTTGTTCCGCTTTCTAATAAAATACTTTGTGCTTGTGACATAAAGGTGTCGCTCCCCTTCCATTAATTCCGTATATCTAATTATTAAGCTTTACAAAAGAGAAAAAGTCAACTACCTATATAAAAAATATAGATAGTCGAACGATTCATTTTATAAAAAAAACAATTAATCTTGTATAAACGAAGCAAGTGCCTCTAATAAAACTTCTTGTGCACCTACAATTTCCGTCGGCATTGCTTCCCATTTTTTCGAAAGCTCTGTCTCTACTCTTATTCTCAGTTCAGAATTCATTTCTGCTAGCACATATTCTTTCGTTGCTATATCAACATCAAGTAGCGCGAGTGCATATAATTCCGGGTCATTTATTTTTTCGAATAATCGCTTTAATACTGCCGGTGCTATATGTTTTAATTTTTCAATATGAATTTCCTTATCCGAAAATAGTAACTCATATTGAATAAACGTAACATTTTCTTTAATCACTTTAAAATAACAATTATTTTTTTTATCATTCACAAAATAACCGTTTGGATCTGCGATAATACTTTCTACTTTACGAATTAAATCTGGCAAACTATTCGCCGCCATTACAGTCCGCTGCTCAACCTCACTCGGCGAAATGAATGTAACGCGATACTTATTTTGCGCCATCCTCCTCACCTCTCCTTTTATAGAAATTCAGTCTAATTGTATATACAACTACCTTAAATTAACTTAAAACTATTTTATATTACCACTTCTTACACTACCACACTACTCTAGTAACGCTACATATCTCTGGTCTTATACATCGGTCGGGACTCTATTAGGCACTAACCGCTCCAAAACATCGCCAGGTCCTCTCTCAAAACCTAAAAAGTGCTTTTAAGAACCTTTCAATAACTCTATGTTATTAAACCAAAACGCTATCTGCTGATCCGTAATATTTGGCAACATAACAAAAAACTCACGACACTTCATCTCATCCTTAAACAGTTGATACTTCCAAACAGTATCGCTACCAACACTTATGAAATAAAACTCATGGATACGGCCAATGATTGCTTGTTTTTCGCCAAATGAATACGGTGGCACTTGCTTAATTTCAAATTGATCTGGTAAATATACATGCTCTTCTCGTTCTATTTTTAATACTTGCTCGGCAAGTTCACGTTTATTTTCGAAAAAAGGCAATTGTAAAATTCGCTCTTGTCTTGTCATACGAATAAAAAACCCTTTCTACTCCATTACATTTTTTCCATGCGATATATATTATCGAATTAAGTTTACAACTTCATTTAATACTTCATCTGAAACTTTAATAACTTTCGCATTTCCTTGGAATCCGCGTTGATATAACATTAAGTCAACGAATTCTACAGATAAATCTACGTTTGCACCTTCTTGTGCACCACCACGTACTTTACCCGCACCGTTTTGACCAGATGTACCAAGAGCTAAAATACCTGTTGTATTCGTTGCTGTATAGTTACCATTACCTGTTTTCATTAGTCCGCCTTCGTTCGGGAACATCGCAACAGCTAATTGGCCTGCAGATTTCATACTTCCATCAGAATATTTTACCATCACATATCCACCGTCAGCAATGAAGCAATCTTTAACCGTCGCTGCTGCTCTACCATCTACGTCTGTTACTGATAATGTTTTATCTGTTGGATGATTTGTTAAATGGCTTAAGTCTAATTTTATAGAGCCGCCATCAAATGGAATATTAGCTCCTTGCTCTTTCGGATTTGGATTTCCAACAGCATCAAATGTCATATTACCACCTGCACCTGGAACATCTTTAAACTCTGTTTCTTTTTTCGAGTCATTGCGCATTTGTACTTTATATGTATAGTTATGTTCACTCGTTTGTTTAAACTCTACACGCATTGTCCATGTATTCCCCGCATTATCATATACAGGTAAATCTTGTGTAATTTGTTTTTCACCAGTTGGAATATTTCCTTTAATTGTCCCTTTCGATGTTCGAATACCACCAATTGCTGTTCCCATTGGAATTTGCAACGGTCCTGGAATTCCAGATAAATCAACTTCACCAGTTGCCTCATTTGCAGGGTATGCAAACACGTATTGACCTTCAGTATTCGTAATATAGTAATCTGAAGATATCCCAAACGTACCTTTACGAGTAAATTCCATATTTCCGCCTTTTGAATCACCTACAACGAAGAAACCATTACCTTCCATTGCTGCTTGTGTTTTGCCACCTGTTAACGTAATTGTACCATCACTATAATCCGTAACCGTACCACTCATTTTCACACCGTTACCAATACTTTTCGGATTCGTTCCTGCGTATTTACCGTCACCTTTTGCACCAATCGAATTGTTATATAGTAAATCATCAAACATTGCTTTTTGTTTTTTATAACCTACTGTTTGTGCATTGGCAATATTATTTGAAGTTACACTTAATGCATTTTGTGTTGCATTCATCCCTGTAATACTTGTATATAACGCTTTAATCATAACGTATGGACACTCCTTATGAATTTGTATTTTTTACTTCTTCAGTTACTTTTTGATCGTCTTTCTTTGCGTCTTCTGGGTTCGTTTCCCCAATCGGTTTATCAGACACTCTCTCAACGAAACGAAGAGAGACAACTTTATTATTAATAACGAGCTGTACATCGTTATTTTCCGCAAGACGAACTGTTTCTACTTGACCGGTTACTTTGTTTCCGTCACCGTCAACACCTCTTACGTATTTCCCTAAAAACTTCATTCCACCATCAAGTGCTGTTGAATACATCGTTGATTGCAGCTTATCTACTGCTTTCGTCATATTCTGTACTTGTTCCATAAGAGATAACTGCGCTGTCTGATTCATCATTTGATTCATATCCATCGCATTAAATGGATCTTGATGTTGGAAACTTGATAAAAACAATTTTAAGAAATCATCTTTCCCCATTACCCCAGGAGTCTTTTGCGCTCCTGCTGAAACTCCATTACTTTGTTGCACTGGCGATTGTACACCATTAACAGGTACATTACTTTTTTGCGCTCCTGCTTGTAACGGAATATGATTTGTACTCGTTGTATTTAATCCAACTGTTGGCACGCTTTATTCCTCCAATAATCCCGCAAATTCTGTTGATTGTTGTTTTTCATGATTTGTATTTGCTAATTTCTGTTTTTGCCTTTGCTCTTGTTCTCGCTGTTCTTTACGATTTTCATCTTTATCTGAATAGCTAATTTGAATATTGATTTCTTTTTCTTTTAACTTTAATCTCAATTCATCAAAAATGATTTCAACACGTTTTTTCGCATCGTGTTTTTCCATTTCTACGTGAACGTCAATTTGATCTCCGTGTTTTTTCATAAACACTGTTAATGTACCAAGTTTTTCTGGATTTAACTGGAATAAAACACGTTCTTGTTTCACTACAAATTTTTGCAGCGCTTCTACTTGCGCTTCCATTTTCTTTCCTAAGTCAGGTAACGAAACTTTCTCAGCACCACTATTTGATTTCCCTATTTGTTCGGTACTCGTCGTTTTATTTAATAATTCTGCACCTGCAGAGCTCGAATCGTTTAATGCATCAACTTCTGGCAACTCTACCTTTGCATCATCGCTCTCAAGTTTCGGAAGATCTACCTCTTTAAACTCTTCTTGTTCCTTTGCAATATTACAAGTTTCTGTTTCTACAACCTTCAATGCTTGCATCGTTTGCTCTGGCATCTTCATTTTGTCTAATACCATTTGCATTGTATCTTCTAAACATATAGCATTTTTGATATTCATATTTGAAAGAAGTTCTTGTAATTGTTGTAATTCAGCTGCAGGTAATTCATTAAGTTTAATATTGCCATATTCTTTATATAGCTCTTGTATTTTTTGTATGTATTGATATAACAATTCCGGCTGCACATGTAATTGCTCAATTGCAACCATTTGCTCAGATACAGCTAATAACAACTGTTCTGTCTCTTTTTTTTCTTCTTTCTTTACAATAGGTTCTTCTTCCGTTACCGATTTTTTAGAAAGAATATAATCTTTTCTCTCTTCTTTTGGTGCTTCTTCTCGTTTCGTTTTCTCCGTTTGCGGCTGTTTTTTATTTTCCATTCTCATCGTACGATCGAATGAAGAATCTTCATTTTTTGATTGTACTTCTAGCCCTTTTTCTTTTTGCGGAGGTAAACTTTGTTGCACCGGTAATACAGACTGTATCACTACATTCACCTCATCCATTCATACACATTTTCAAATCCAGAAGCATTTTTTCTTCCAGCTTTTCTTGTTCTTTCGCAAGCTTTTTGCAATCTTCTTGATACATCTCATCAATGACACGTTCTTTTTCTTTTACTTGCTCTAAAAGGCTTTCATTTTTTTGAATAAAACCTTCCGTTTTTTTAATTTTTCGATTCCATTCTTCTATTCTTTCAGGTGAAAACGTATGTGAAGAAAGCATGCCAGCCATAATACGTTGCCCAGTTTGTACGACTTTACTACGCGATTTCACAACATATAAATCATATTCTTTTTTTTGTTCTATTTTTCTTTTTTCAGCTGTTAATTCATACACTTCTTTTAAAATATGTTCTTTTTCTTGGTTTATTTGCAATTTTATTGTGTCGTACTGCTGTTTATCCACCTGTTTTCATAGCCCCTTTCTATTATAACGTTCTCTTTTTCTATTATATAGTTTTTTTCCAAAAAAATCTGTGAAATATTAAAAAACAAAAAAATAAGACCTCTTGGGCAGAGGCCTTATACTATATGCTGTATCGCTTCAACGATATCATCAAATTGGAAACTATCCGATCGACCTTGCTTTAAAAATGTATTTATGCCTTCTACTTTATTTTTACATTCAAAAATATAAGCATTTTCTTCATTTTCTTGAATCGTTCCTAGCTTAAAATACAATTCATTTTCTTTATAAATTGATAAAATCTTTCTCATTTCATTTGCAAGTTGCCAATGATGTGGCGAAACAATTTCTTCCATAATCCTACTTACTGAATCTAATACTGAAATTGCAGGATAATGACTAAGCGTTGCAAGCTCACGCTTTAATACGATATGTCCATCTAAAATACCACGTGCTAAATCTGGTACAGGACCATTTAAATCATCCCCATCAACAAGCACCGTATAAATACCTGTTATAGATCCCTTTTGTGTTTTTCCGGACCGCTCTAACAACTTCTTCATATAACTTTCCATTAACAGTGTTTTACCACCAATCGGTAATTCTTTAACAGCAATATCAACACTTCTTCGTGCATCGGCAAAACGAGTAACAGAGTCCATCATAAGTAATACGTTATTACCTTGATCACGGAAGTATTCAGCAATAGACGTTGCGAGTTTCGCTGCACGAAGTTGCATAAGATGACTTTCATCTGACGTCGCTACAACAACGACGCTTTTTCGCATCCCTTCTTCGCCTAACTCTTTTCGAATAAAGTCTTTTACTTCCCGGCCACGTTCCCCTACTAAACTAATAACATTTATATCAGCTTTTGCATTTTTTGCTATCATTCCAAGTAAAGTTGATTTACCAACACCTGACCCAGCAAAAATACCAATCTTTTGACCGATACCAATTGTTAGCATAGAATCAATTGATTTTATTCCTGTTTCAAATACATCGGTAATCTCTTCACGTTCAAATGCATGTATAGGTGGTGCATCTAGTTTTATTTTCTGTAATGGAATGTTTTCAGCTTCCTCATTTAACACTTCACCATTTGCACTTAACACTTTTCCGAGCAAGTGATTACCACGTGGTACAACAACATCTTCTGAAACTAATGTCACTGAATCTCCATAACATACTTTTTCTGTCTGTTCAAATGGAAGTAGCATATTATTTTCTTTTTCAATGGCAATCACTTCACATAAGACGTTATGTTCTCCAACGAAGCAAACATCTCCGATCTTCGCTTTCGGCCCTTTTGCTACGAAAAACTGTTCTTGTACACTATGAACTTTGCCTACTTTCGTATATAGCGGTGTTTTAATGAACTTATTCCATTTTTCGTTCTCATTCATTAACAGGCGGCTCATACATTTTGCTCCTCAAATAACTTCTCTTCTTCCCATTTCTGACGAAGTTTCGCAAATATAGGTGCAAATTTAAATTCAAAGAACTCTTTCTCTTCTTCCAGAACAAATTCACCAAACTGCAGGGAGAAATCATATTTCCATTCTACTAATTGTAGTAACCAATATTCTTTCGTATTCTCCTTCTCTTCTTGAATACGTTCAAACGTTTCTGGATGTACTGTAATGATTAATTTTTCAAACGAAGTTGGCAATGTTTGCACGATGCCAGTTAAAATAGGTAACACATCAAGCAATCGTGAATCTACCGCTTGATTCACGATTTTTTCTGCTAGATGAAAAGATTGATCCCATAACAACTCTGTCCATTCATACGCTGTTTCTTGTTGTTCTTTTTGAAATTGCACACGCGCTGCTTCCATCTGTTCCATTTGCTCATGAATATGCATTTGAAATTGTTCTTTATCTTGTAATAACTGCTGCCGCTCTCGTTCTAGCATTTGCTTCTCTTGCCTTAGCTGATTCATTTCCATATGTAACGATTCTTGCTGGGCGCGAAGTTCTGCATGATCAGCTTGTAATTCTTGCTCTTCTATTTGAACTGAAGCTGGTTTTGGAAATTGTAATTCATACGTTTCTTCAGAAAAAGAAACAGAATTCTTCGGAATTCTGTTTTTAAATAAGGACATCCTCTTCACCTCTTTGAACGATAATTCTTCCTTCTTTCTCTAGCTTTTTCACTGTACCAGTGATCGTTTGCTGCGCTTTTTCAGCATCCGTCATCTTAAGCGGTCCTAAGCCATCTAATTCTTCTAGAATCATCTCTTTACGGTTTGAAGACATACATGTAAATAATTTCTCTTTAATTTCTTCTTTTGCAATTTTAAGTGCTTTCGCAAGAACACCGTTATCTGTAATTTCTTCTAATACACGGCGAAGCGCAAGATCTTCAAGACCAAGTAAGTCTTCAAAGACAAACATATTTTCTTTAATTTTCTCAGATAACTCATAATCGACTTCATCCAGCTTTTGAAAGACTGTTTTTTCAACACCTCGTGAAACATTATTTAAAATATTTACGATTGTTTTCAAGCCATCAGTTTTATTAATTGCACTAAATGCCATATTATTTAATTTCGATTTTAACAACTCACCAATTTGATTAATTAACTCACCATCAACTTGTTCTAGTTTCGCTATACCCATTACCGTTTCAACGCGCTTATGATCTGGCAATCTCTCAATTAATTGAGACGCAAGTTGCGGTTTAATATAAGAAGCGATAATTGCAATTGTTTGTGGTGACTCATCATTAAGCACTGTAAGAAGTGGCTCTAAATCTGTAAGTGAATTTAAGAACTCAAACGGATTATCTTTGTTATACCAAAGATCTTCCAATAATTTTTCCAGTTCGTCTTCTGGCATGTTTTTAAATATGCGACGAATGTATTCTTTATCTGGAGTGACTAAGTTCAATTCTTTTACATTTAGTTCATATAAGAACTCTCCTAGTACATTTTCTAACGTTTCTGGTTTGTATACACGAAACTTTGCGATTTCACGAAGTAATACTTCTTTTTCCTCAGCTGTCATATATTCAATGACTTTTGCTGCCACCCCTTCTTCTAATGTACGAATAAGGATGGCAGCTTTTTCTTTGGAGGAGATTTCATCTAACATCGTTGTTCCTCCCTTACTGTCCGTTTAACCATTTTTTAATTACTTTTGCAGTACCTTCTACATGTTCTTTCGTAGCATCCTGCACTTGTTCATCTAACGTTGGTTCTTTCGGTTCTTCTGGTTCAGGTTTTGGCTCTGGCACTATTTTTTCTTCAGGAATTTCCAAGATACTTTCATTACTTGCAGCAATTTCCTCTTCTGCTAAGTATTCTTCATATTCCTCTTCTTCTTTCTTTCTCTTACGTCTTGCTAATAAGAACCATACTAGGCCACCGATTGCTAATAAGCCAGCTGTAATTCCACCGAATAACCACCAGTTCATACCACTTTTTTCTGGCTCTTTCTCTTTTTCGGCTTTCGGCTGATCGAACTGAACAGTTACAACGTTAACTTGACCATTTATAAAGTTACCGTTCGGATCAGCTTGAAGTCCTGCCGCTGTTCCGATTGCTTCTTTAAAAGTTGTCATATCAATTCTACGTTTTACTAACGTATCATTATCTACCCATACAACAACATTCGTTTTCGTTAATTCTGGGTGTTTCTTAATTGTTTCAACTGTTTTATCTATTTCATAATTTTCAATTTTGTTGCCATTTTTATTATCGTAGACAACTTTACCATTTTGATTATTGTTCGTACCGTAATTTGGCACTTCACCGTTAGCTGTAATACCAGCACCTTGCTTCGTATCTGCCCCTTCTTGCGCAGTAGAGCTTTCCTCTTGCTCTTGTTTACTACGAAGTACACCTTTATCACCATACTTCTCTGACTGACGTGTAACTTCATCGTAGTTTACAGATACTTTCGTATTCACTTTATATTCATTCGGTTTAAACATCGTCATTAACGTTGCATCAATGTCTTGCTTTAATTTACCTTCAAGTTGGTGCTGCATCTCTACTTCTTTCTCATAAGAAGAGGAACTACTAGAATGTGCTTCATCTGCTCCTTTTGAGATAACACCTTTTTTACTATCAATAACACTTACTTCTTCTGCTTTCACACCAGGAACCGCTGCACTAATCATTTGCTGTATACCTGCAACTTGATCAGCTGTTAACAATTGTCCACGCTTCACTCCAACGGTAATCGCCGCTGTTCCTTTTGCTTTTTCTTCATCAAAAATTGTCTCTTTTTCAGGCAATGTAATTTGAACATTTGCCGTTTCAACTGTCGCAAAATTTCTTACAATATCTTGCTCCAATTGCTTCTTCGTACCGACAATTTGCTTCATTTTTTTATCTTGTTCACTTGAACCGAGAGAGCTTTCTAATAAAATTTCTTCACCGCTTTTCGAATTAAACGGTAAGCCCATCCCATTCATTTCTTTTCGAACCCATGGAGCATCATTCTTTTGCACACGAATTGAACCATCGGCCGCTAATTGGTAATCGACACCTAACTTCGATAATTCTGCTGTAATCTCTTGTTTATCTGCATCATTTAAATTTTGATATACAACAACATATTTATCTGGCAAGGTGAAGTATAAAAGTGCTCCTGTTACAATCGCTAAAAGCGCAGCACCGATTACTAACTTATGCCACGTTTTTAACGATTGGATAACATTTTTCATCTTTTCCATTTAAACACACCCGTCCACTTTCCTAAATTTGCATATTAATTAGTGACTTATAATTTTCAATAAGATTATCACGTACGAGAGCAGCCGTTTTCATTTGAGACTCAGCTTTCTTTTGCTGAATTAAAACGTCATGTGTTTCTCCTACCCCTTTAGTTAGTAAATCATATACTGCTGTTTGTGCATTGTTTTGTGTTTGATTCATATCTTCCAATAAATCAATAAACTTTTTCCCCTCAACTACAGATGTTTGAGAAGTTTTCGGTGCACCAATTGACTGAATTGCTCCAAATGGTTGTGTATGTAACATTGGTTGAATTTTCATATTACTATCTTCCCCCTTATCCTCGGCCAATTTCTAAATCTTTATCAAGCATTTTTTTATTCGCATTTAATACACTCGTATTCGCTTCATACATTTTTTGAGCAACCATTACATTCGTCATTTCAGCAGTTACATCAATATTGGGATAACGTACATATCCTTCTTCATTTGCGTGCGGATGCGTCGGATCATACACTAAATTTTCCGTTTTGTCTGCTTCAATACTTTTTATTTTTACTCCATTAGTAGGAGCCCCATCTAACATACTTGCAAAACTATTGTTTGATTCTAACACCACACTACGACGCTCATATAGATCTGCCCCCGGAGCCGCCGTCGTATTTGCATTTACAATATTGTTAGAAGTAACTTCCATCCACTTTCTCGCTGTCGTTAGTCCTGAGCCACTTGCATTAATTGCCTGAAACATCCGTTGTCTCTCCTTCTACTTTTAACGTCCGCGTGCCGCTTGGTTAATTGCATATTGTGTATTAATTGCGTTAATTGAAATACCGTATAACTGATTTGCTTTCATTAAATCTAGCATTTCTGTCGTTACATCCACACTATTTCCGTCTTTATTCGTTTGCATTGATTTTGTTTGAATCTTTGCATATGTATTTTTCGTATTTACTGTCGGTAAGTGCATTTCATTCGTTTGATATAAATCTGGATTGCTCTTTAAATCAGCCGCATTATTTTTATATAATGCACTACTTTTATTCATCTGCTCAACAAATGTTACATCCTGTGCTTTATAGCCAGGTGTATTTGCATTTGCAATATTACTAGAAACAGTATTTCGTTTCGTCACTAAATAATTCATATAATGGCTTACATCACTCACTAAATCTGGCATATTCCACACCCTTTCTTTTCTAACGTAATGATCCACTGATAGAAGTTTCACTTCATTATTTATTTTCTTATATGCGTTTATTAAAATATTTACTATTATGTACCCTTACATATTTTATTCCATTTTTTCATTGTTGTCTTTAGAAAAATACAAAAATATAAAAAAGAATGCAAAAAACTGTATACACTTAGTAATCTATAGAACATTTCAATATATAAACTACAAACTAAAGTCCATTTTTCTATTATTTAGATTACTATTATTTTTTCATCACAGTCATAAAATGAAACCTCAATCAGTGGAGTTCTTTATGTAAACGAAGGAATAGACCCCCTTTTAAAAGGGGAATCTGTTTCCAGACGTTATTATTAATATTTACCGTAAAATGAATTAGCCTTCATTCGCCCATTGTTTTCCATAATCATTTCTTCTAAAATCCTTTGCTTATCCCGAATATGCTGAGCTGCCTTAATAATTAGCGGGCTTACTTCTATTGCAACTTGCGCACGCGTTTCTTCATCCAATGTCATCATCCAGCGATTTAACATCTCACTCTTCTCAGCAAACTCTCTATCTGACACTTGCAATTCACCGATTTCATTAAAACAGTCGACAAACGTCCGATAAATATCATTGTTCATTTTCAAGTGCTCCGCGGTAGCCGTCTATTAAATCTTGTAACACTTTCACAATTGCATCAATATCTTTCGCTTCACGCGTTACTTTCATCGTTTGAATTTGAATGCTAATCCAATCATATAAACCATAGAGACTGTCATATAAATCTTTCGTAATCTCAGGATTTAATTGAAGCTTTAGTTCTTCAAAAATACGTTCTAATTTTTCAAGAAGTGCGTCCCCTTCTTGTAGTTTAAAAGTATGTAAAAGTTCTTCTAAATTACGAAACTCTACAATACATCTTTCATAAATAAAAATTGTATTTTTAATTGGGTTACTCGTCATAATATCATTTTGCATATAACGTTGCCATGCTTGCATACGATCACTTCCTCAACTTTCATTAATCATCACTTTTTTGTTTTGTCATTGCTTTAATTGTTTTTAGTTGGCTATCAAGCGCCGCCAATGTACTTTCTAGCTTTTGATACTTCTTCACAATTTCATCTTGCTTTTGTTTATTTTGCATATCAATATCGCTAATTTTTCTATCTAAATCACTTACACGCGAATCTATACTCTTTACTCGTTCCCCAACGACACCTTTATCACCGAAAAGCTTTTCAAGCGGGGCCTCCATCATTTTCCCTAAACCATTTGAGCTAAAGAAAAACTGTTTAGCTGTATCTGGCTTTTCTTTTAATGCCTTTGTTAGAGCTTCATCATCGACTTCTAATGTCCCATCCTGCTTTATTTGGATACCAAAATTAAATAAATAATTATCATCTTGAGAAAATGTTACAACGCTATTCATTACTTGACGTATGCTTTGCATAATTACTTGTCCCTGGAAGGCTCCACCTTTTCCAGCAAAAAGATCTACTGTAGAAACCGCTTTATTATAATCTGCCACCATTTTTTTAATAAGGTTGGATGCGTCGGTTACATTTGAATCACTTACTGTAAATTTTAAATCTATTCCTTTTGTGTCTGTACCAGTTCCACCGTCCGTTACCTTCGATTCAGTTACTTTTAATAACTCCACTTTTACACCAGGGAGTGTTTCAATTGTATTACTAGCACTTTTCCCTTCAATGCCATTAATACTGTATATTGCATCCTGTGCTTCATTAATGACGTTCACTGCTTTACCATCCACTGTAGATAAACCCATTTTTTGGAACAAATCAGATTTTTCACTTGTAAACTTAATTTTGCCTCCCATTCCCTCATTTTTAGCAGACATAAATACTTTGCCACCAAGCGTATATGCAGAAACACCATAGTCACCATCATTAATTTTATTAATTAAGTCCTTATAAGTCATATCCGTTGTTACTTTAAGTGGTTTCCCATTAATTTCTAATGTTTCTTCTGCAGGTAATTTTTCATCAATTTTAATATCATTTGAAGCAATTTGATGGCGTTGCGCAAGTTGCTTAATTGTCATATTGAATGTTCCCGAGATTGCTCCGCCATCAGCTATTACATTAATATAGCCATCCTGTGTTGTTGTAACTTTTTTTTCATTTCCTTTAAATGATGCTAAGTTTTTAAATGTTTGTGTAAAAGAACTAAATTCTGTTTTTAAACTTGTGTATAATTGTTTATCTTGTGTAAGTTGTTGTTTTTCCGTTGTATAGGGTGTTTTTTTCATATTTAATGCTTGTAGTTCTAATTCTACAAGATTAGAAGTATCGATCATATTATTTCCGAGGTTCCAAATTTGTTGTCTACCGCCAATACCTGTTAATGTTCCTGCCATGTTGTATCACTCCTTATTCGTTTACATATAATCTAAAATGCTCGTTTTACTCATCGTACTAACTGCTTTAAGCGTCGCTTCATACGTTGCATTTATATATGCTAAGTCAGAAATTGCGACCGCTAAATCGACATCCTCAATTTCTTTACGATTTTCTTGAAGCGCTAAATTTTGTTCACTTAAAATTGTTTTAAACGTCTCCATTGTGTTCATTGTTGAACCAACTTCAGTTGTACGGTTAATGATGCCATCTAAGTTTTTCTTATTTTCTCCTAATAACGGTTGTAACGCTTTTTGGTCACCTTTTTGCATCGCTTCGCTCATCTGTTTTAACGTTTTTATAACCGGGGATAATAATGCTTCTCCGTTACGGAACGCTTTGAATTCATAACCGTCATTTAGTTGCCAGTTCACATCATTTTTTCCGCCCTGGTATGTACCATCTTCTGTAAATGGTGGCTTCTCTGCACTATCACCACCGAAAATATAACGGCCTTGCTCTTTCGTATTCGCTAAATATACAACTTGTTTTAAAATTTGATCAATCTCTGCACCGATTGCTTTCAATTCTTTTTCACCATTTTGCTCACTTAATGCTTGTACTGTTAATTGATCTGCTCTCGTTAAAGATTTCAAAACACCTTGTAAAGTATTTTCAGTTTGTGTTAATACATTTTTCGAATCCGCTATATCTTTTTGCATTTGCTCCATATTTGCCAATGAATGTTGAATCGCAAATGATTTACTCGCTGCAAGTGGGTCTTCACTCATAAGAAGATTTTTCTTCCCTGAAGTTACTTGGTTTCTATGGTATTGTTGTTGCACATTCAAATCCATTAACTGATTCTTTGCCCAGTTTGCATTTTGAAATGTAGATACTCTCATTTCTATCTCCTCCTTATATATTTCCAATCAATTACTATCACTTATCGAATAATCGAAAATAGACTATCAAACACTTCATTCATCGTAGTAATAGCTTTAGAATTTGCGACGAAGTATTTTTGGAAGGCCATTAAATTTACCATTTCCTCTTCCATATTTACCCCTTCGACGCTCATTTTTTCTTGCTGAATACCTTCTAGTAAGTCTCCATGAATTTTTTGATAAGCATTCACTGCACTTTTATCAGAGGCTACACGAACTATAAATTGGTCTAATGCTTGTTTATAAGAAAGACCTTCTTTATAATCTCCATCTGTAATTGCTGCTAGTTTATTTGCTGTTTCAGCAGACATTTTCATTTTCGAAACATCTTTTTGGAATTCTGGATTTAACTTCATCTCTTTCGCATAATCTCCAACGAAGAAATCTTTTCCCATCACTGTATTCACTTGATTTTTCATTGAACTCATTAAGTCTTCGAGATTTTTTTTATAATCAACAATCTTCGCTTTCGTATCAATCGCTGATTTTATCGCTCCGCTAGTTACAGAGATTTCTGAACCGTAAATCTCAACTGACATTGGGTCTTTTTCTTTATTTAATTGAAGTGGATATGTATCTTGTCCATTTACTGTTAAAATACCATTCATTCTAACACTCGCGATATTAGGATTCATAGATTCATAAGATACTTCGATGTTTGCATACTTAGACATCTCTGTAACGATGCGATCTCGTTCGTCTAAAAGTTGATTCGGCACTTGTGTACCCGCTTGTCCAATTTTATGATTCGCTTCTGCTAAACTAGCAGCCAGACGATTAAATTCATTAACATGCGCTTCAATATCTTCTGCCGTCTGCGCTTCCACTGTATCTAAGTTTTTCGCAAGACGATTTACTTGACTAGTGAACTTCCCAGTTTCAGAAATTAATGTATCGTAGTAGTTTGGTTGTTCTGGATTTTTTGCTACTTCACGAAAGGCATTAAAGAAACCGTCCATTAAACTAGATAATGAATTCTTCCCTGTCGTTCCAACCATAGACTCTACACGTGATAAAGTCGAATTCATGTAGTTATAGTAAGAGAGCTGAGATAATTGATCATTAAACTGCTTCGTTTTTACCTCATCAGTAATACGGTCAACACCTAGCGTTTGTACACCGTAACCAATTCTCTGTTCTGGCGTATGACCATTGCTTGCTCCAACAGATCCGTAATTCACCATTTGACGAACATAACCCGGTGTATGAATGTTAGACAAGTTTTGTTTCGTTGTTTGTAACCCCATTTGAGCCGCTAACATGCCCGATAGCGGTGTATTATAATCAGATAATCTCATAAAGCTTCACTTCTCCTTTACAATAGTTCGTTCATAAAGATTTGCGAATTATTGTTTCGCTCTAAGTTATATTCAGAAACAGAATCCACAATACTTTCTGTAGTTTTTAATAGTACGTTTAAGTAATATTGATTTTTCAAAAGAAGCATTTTTACATTCTCTTCTAATTCAGTTACGTTTTTTTGTAATTCTTCCATTTTTTCAATTTCTTCTTGAGAAAAATACGAAAATAACGCACTTACACGAAACGATTCAACCCCTTGTTCTTTACAGAACTGAACAACCATTTCTTCTAATGAGCTTGATAACCCTTTTAAACCATCAATGTACTGCAATTGCTCTACTTGCAATTTTTGAACTGCATTTACATTTTTATTTTTTAAATTCTCATATATTTGCTCTCCAAGCGCTTGAATATTTTCATACGCTTTTTGAATAATAACGAGTTTTTCATATAATTGTATGTACATATAGCTTCCTTTCTTTTACAAGACTAAATTCACAATTAAACCATGGATTTCTCCAATTTGATTTAACATTTCTAAATGTCCTGTTTTCGTATTAATTAAATTCATAACATCTTCTAATTCATTCAATCCCATTTCTGCCTGTTTCACAATCGTCATTTTCTGTGAATATCCGTAACGCGGGTGACGAGACATGACATCTTTATACTGCAATACATTATCAACGTAAAAATTCAAAAATGATTTTACTGTATTTTTGTATTCCATTACATTATCAAGCGTTAATTCCATTTCAATTTTCTCTTTAATTTCTCCAATATTATCGACAAACGCTTCCATTTGTTCTAGCAATTTATCTTTTTTCGGATCTGCATGCAAATTATCCGAAAATGCAAGTCCTGTCCTGACATTTGCTTCTTTCGGCATTTGAGTAGCAGGCGGTATATGCGATAAAATTGGATTATGCGAGATAGAACGTAGCATATATATCACCTATTTATTTTTTTATTTCTTCCTAAACTTAATCGTAAAATCCAGTTATTTATAATTATACTCTGAACAGTAATATTTTGCAGTTATTTTTTATAAAAGATATGTTACAATTTAGCATGAGGTGGCACAATTCTATGAATATTTTCCTTTGTGGTTCAAATCAATTAACAGCATTAGATCAAGAAGAAATTAAAAAATTTTTAACTGACTATGCTCACAAACATAAAATTTACATATTATGTTATAAATCTATCGAAAATGAGGTTCTTCGTTTTTTCGTTGAGAATGAAAGACTCGCTCAAAATTTATGCCTTTACACGCTGCAACCATTACAAGCAATAACAGATGAATTTCAAGAAGTCGTTGATTACTTAAAAAAGCACGGAGCCGAATATGTTGCTTTTGATCATCCTTCTGACTCCATTTACCGATCAGATTATATGTTTTTTGTTAAACAAATTATTGAAGACACTGATTTAGTTCTCTGTTTTTATAACGGGGACAAACATACATCTGTCATCCCTGTCGATGTCGCAAAAGAAGCAGGTATTGATGCTGTCATTTATGATTTACCAGGATTACATGAAAAACAAATGAAAAAAAGCTTTGAACAAAAAATTCGTATGATGTAAAGGGGGAGGCACAATATCATTATTGTGCCTATTGTAAATATGATAATTGAACAAGATTATGATCATTTTATCGCGAGTTTTAAACAACAATTCAATATGGATATCGCTTCGTATAAGCAAGATAGAATGCGCCGTAGAATCGATGCTTTCATTTCGAGAAAAGGCTTTGAAAACTACACTAATTTTTTAAACAAATTACGTGCTGATCAAAATTTATTTTTAAATTTTATTGACTATATTACAATTAACGTTTCAGAGTTTTTTAGAAATAAAGAACGATGGCAAACTTTAGAGTCGAAAGCACTACCAAAATTACTCGAACAAAATAGCGGAAAATTAAAGGTATGGAGTGCCGCTTGCGCTGCTGGTGAAGAACCGTATACACTCTCTTTAATTTTATCAAAGCATCTAGCTCCATTCCGTTTTGAAATTCAAGCAACAGATCTTGATTTTCATATTTTAGAAACTGCAAAACGCGGTCAATATACAGAACGTTCGTTAAAGGAATTACCTACTGATTTGAAAGAACGTCATTTCACAAAAGAGAATGACATATATTCATTGCATCAAAACATTAAACAAAACGTCTCGTTTAAACAACATGACCTTTTAATGCAGTCATTCGATACAAATTATGATTTGATTATTTGTCGCAACGTAATGATTTATTTTACCGAAGAAGCAAGAGTAAAACTTTACGAAAAATTTAGTCGTTCTTTACGAAAAGGCGGTGTACTATTTGTTGGTAGTACAGAACAAATTTTAACACCCGAACGTTACAATCTTCAGCGATTTGATACGTTCTTCTACGAAAAAATATAAAAGAGGTCGTCACAATGGAGTGACGACCTTTTTACATAACTCGAATTAAAATAATACCGACAATCCATATGAAGAGAAAAAGAAACGTCATAGACCATTTATGTTCTTGCATCGTTTGTTTCAACGCCTGTGACAATTGTGTCATGTTCATTTCCGCAAGCGCTCTCCATACACTTACATCCCGATCTTTAGCAATGCGGTCTGTAACGCTAATTAAAATCGTTTCGTTAGACAATTTTGTTATATAAGCAGTAATTACCGTTACCATCAAATTTATATTTCCTTCTGAAGAATCACTTTCCACTCTAGAGATGAGTGCACTTACATCTAGTAAAGGAATATGTACTTTTCTACCAAATGATAGTTGCACTTCAGCGAAATCATATGTTCCATCTAACAAAGGAAGTTCTTTTATGTGCGCCTGCTTAATAAGTCCTTGTAGGCTTCTAATTACTTGTTCAAACACTTTTTCTGATTGCTTTCCTTCTTGAGATAACGTATGTAACTTTTTAAAAAGTTGTAACACTGTATCCATCTCTTTAGAAAGTATTTCCTTCATAATCTTTCCATCACTTAAACTTGCAAGTAAAATACCTATTTCATTATTTTTCGAAATAATTTTAGACTGTCCAGTAAACACTAAATTGCTACGCTTTCGTTCTTTCTGGATTTCATGTTCCGAAATAGCTGCAGGCTGTTTTAATGGTTGTAGCGTCTTATCTTCAATTGTCGTACGTTTAATCTCCATTTAAGCGCCTCCACTACTATGAAATAATTAGCCCCATTCTTTATTACTCTTTAAAACTAAAAACAGTACGAACAAACCTGACATGATAGTAAATACATCCGAAGCTTGTACTCCCTGTTCACCTTTTTCTTCTTCCTTGTCTTTCGTTTCTTCTTTTTGTTCTTTCTTTTTAGAGACAACTTGTTTGTTATTTTTCTCTTTTTGGTCCTTCGCCTTATGTACTTCCTTGTTGTCTTCGAACGGCTCTTTTATAACGTAAGTAAATTTCTCTTTCTCTTTCAACGGTTCTTTTATAAACTTATTTACTTTCTCATCTTGCTTCGGAATTTGAACAACCGGCAATTTTTCTTCTAGAAGCGGGTTTTTGATTTTCAAATCTTCTTGCTTCTCATTTTCTTTCTTATCTTCTAATTCATTTTCTAGTTTATTATCTAATTTCTCTTCTTTCTCTTTCTCTTCTATCTTTTTATCATCTTCGTTTTTTGGCGCCAAAACAGAAATGGTATATTCACTTTCTTCAACAAGTTTATTACCTGCTGCATCTATTATCTCTACAAGTAATTCGTATGGCCCAGCCGGCAATGCTTCTGTTATTTCAAATACTTTTTGCCAATCCATATCATGCTTGTTGTAGTCTAATAAAAACGAAAGCTCTTTATTTTCTTTCCCTTTTAATGTAACGCGCACTTCTTTTACAACCGATTCTATATCTGACGCTTTTACTCGTATATGTATAGAATCTCCCTGTTTTCGTTCAACTAAGTTCTCTTTTACTTCATCAATAGTAACTTTCTGTAACTTAGGCAATTCTTTATCTATAGTTGGCGTTTCATTTTTAATACGAATAAGCGGGACTTTCACTTCATTTTTTACGATTTCTTCTTTCTCATTCTCTTTGTAACTTTGAACGAGCTGAAGATTCCAATCACCTTGCAAATCAAAATTCCCTGCTTTATAGTTAGCAACCCAGCTCTTCGTTTCTTCATCATACTCAAAAGATAGTATTCTTTCTTGCGCATATTGCTCGCCATTTTTTTGTAGCTGCAATATACCTTTCATACTTTGAATGTTTTTCCCATTTGGTTCTACAGCAATTCGCACTTCTTCGCCAACTTTAAGCTCCGGCTTATTTACTGTAATAATTCCCTGTTCCGTTTCTATCTTTCTTTCATTCAATTGTTTATTTGCTACTTCTTGTTGTTCTACTTCTTGTTGCTCTGCTTCTTTTTGTTTCTCTTCATCTTGCTTCGTTTCCACTTGTTCTGACGATTCTTGAGATTCCTTATTTTCTTCTTGTACATTCACTTCATTTATTTTTTGATCTGACTCAATTTGTTCCTCAGCCTGACTTTGCAAGGGGAAGAACAAGCACACATGTATGCATAGCCAACTCATTAGAAAAAACTTTACGTTTTTCATCTACTAGTTCAAACTCCTATTTCAATGCCTTATAGTGATTTCGTCACTTTTACTCCAAAAAATCCATCTACATTTACAAGTTCACCATACGCCACTAATACATCATTTACATAAATACGAATCGGTTCATCAATATCCTCATCTAGTACAACTGCTTCATTTTCTTGTAAACTTAATATATCTTGAATCGTTTTCACTGTACTTCCAAATACAAATTTCACGTTCATTTCTACATTTTGTAGAATGGACGTGTCCATATATACTGGTTCCATTTGTTTTACTTCTTTAAATTCAATAGGTTGCACAACTGGTTCTACAATTTTTTCTTCTTCAATTTCTTCTGTGGCAATCTCTTCTTCTTCCACCATCGGATACAGAAGTCGCCTTACCATTTCTTTCGCTTCGGAAATTGGCAAAATTTGATACATCTTCGATTGAAGCAAATCGCCAATTTCAAGATTGAACGTAATTTGAACGAGTTCGTCCACTTCCATTGACTCTCCCAAATATTCCATTTCTTCTTTTAACGTTACAAATTTAACATTTGGCGGCGTCATGTCCATTTTTTCTTGAAACATTTCTGACATCGCCGTAGCAGCATGACCCATCATTTGGTTCATAATTTCTTTAATACCGCTCAGTTCTAATTCAGTAAGCTCTTTTTCTGGGTCAACTTCCCCTGTTCCCATCATCATTAAATCTACCATTGTTAAGGCAACATCTTTCGTAAATACGAATACATTCTCATTCTTTAGCCCTTCAACAAAGTCGACATTTAAAATAACAAATGGTACTGGTACTCCATCATAATGACGAACATTGATTGCTTCCACATTTGGTGTACTAATTGTAACTGGCTGATTTAAAAGCGTTGACAATACTGTTGAAGCGGAGCCAATTGAAATATTTGCAATTTCACCAAGCACATCTTTCTCTTCTTGTGTTAAATGCTCTTTTTCAACTTCTTCTACAATCTCAGTTTCCACTACTTCTGCTGGTTCGTCTGTTTCTTCTACTCCACCAGATAATTGCATTAATTTATTTACCATTTGTTTCGCATGCTCAACTGAAACAATTTGTACAAGTTTAGAGTTTACAAGATTATCTATCTTTAAATCAAACGATACTTTAACAATCGTATGATTCCCATCGATTTCAGAGATTTTCTCCATTTCTTCTGATAACTTTACAACTTTTATCGTCGGCGGAGACATATCTACTGTATCTTGGAAGAATTCCGACATAGATGTAGCTGCGAATCCCATCATTTGATTCATCGCTTCTTGTACAGCACTTAGCTCTAATTCACCAAGTTCTTTTCCGTCCTCGACTTCACCTGTTCCCATCATCATTAAATCAGCAATGGACAATGCAACATCTTGCTTAAGAACAAGAAGGTTTTCCATATCTAATCCTTTTGTAAAATGAATGTTTAATACAACATGTGGAACTTCGACATCTCTTGAATCATATAAATCTACCAACTCTATACGAGGAGCAGTAATGCTTACTTGCCTATTTAAAATTGTTGATAATACAGTCGAAGCTGAACCAAATGATATATTTGCAATTTCGCCAAGAATATCGCATTCTTGAGGCGTTAAATGCTCATTTTCTTTTTCTAGCACAATCGTGCTCGTATCCCCTTTTGTGTGTTGCTCAGGCATTTTCCCTGCCTCCTCATTTCTGTTTTTCTATCAAATAATATAAACTCTTATTTTAGCAAACTCATTAGTATAAAACGTTACTATGTATCCATTATTAGATTCGTAACGATTAGCCAAAAAGCTCCCCAATTGTATACAAGTGGGGAGCTTTCCTTCATTCCTATTATAAACCTTCTGGGTTTAAAATGAGGACCACTCGTCCATCACCGAGAATCGTCGCACCAGAGAAATAGTTAGAACTCTCTGCAAAGAAGTCACCTAATGACTTTAAGACTATTTCTCTTTGACCGATAATTGTGTTTACAATAAGTCCATAGCTGCGATGTGTGTTACGAACAATTAACACAGGAACCATTTGACCATCATATGACGCAAACGCCTCATCTACTGTTTTTTCACCAAATACAGTACTTAAATGTTTCACTTCAATAATTTGATTACGATAATTTAATACATCTTTTCCTTGTAAGGATTGGATGTCTTCTCTCTTAATTCGAATTGCTTCAACGATATTTCCAAGAGGTAAAGCATAACGCTTATCATTCGTTTGAACAAGCATAGATTGAATAATAGATAACGTTAATGGAAGTTCAATTCTAAATGTACTTCCCTTTCCTTCCTCAGAATCAATAATTAAATGTCCACCTAAACTATGAATCGTATGTTTTACAACATCTAATCCGACACCGCGTCCAGAAAGATCTGATACAACTTCAGCTGTACTAAATCCCGGTTGGAAAATAAGATCAAACACTTCACGATCTGTTAATCTATTCGCATCTGCTTCAGTTACAACGCCATTTTTAATCGCTTTTTCTAATACTTTCCCTTTATTAATACCGTTTCCATCATCCGTAATTTGAATAACGACATGATTTCCACTATGAAAGGCTTCTAATTTAATCGTACCTGTCTCATTTTTACCTGCATCACGTCGTTTTTCAACAGTTTCAATACCGTGATCGATTGCATTTCGAATTAAATGAACGAGCGGATCACCGATTTCATCAATAACAATTTTATCTACTTCAGTATCTTCACCTGTAATTTGTAAATCGATTTTTTTCCCTAAATCTTTCGCTAACATACGTACCATACGCGGGAAACGATTGAACACAGTTTCAATCGGCACCATACGCATATTTAATAGTACATTTTGAATATCTTTTGAAATATCGCCTAATCGATTTAAATGTTCAATTAGCTCCTTGTTTTGAATCGTTTGAGCCAATTCATCAATGCGCCCACGTTCAATTACACTTTCTTCAAACATATTCATTAATCTTTCGATTTTCTCTAATTGAACACGAATTGAACGATTCTCCACTTTAGCATTTTTCGTTTTTGTAGTACTTTTAGCTGGCATAGCACTTGAAGGTTGATTCGTTGCCTCTATTGGTGATTCTACCTGCGTAGCCACAGCTGGTTGTAGCTTTCCTTCTACTTGCACAACTTCTTGTGTAACGACTTTTTTAGAAGCTACTTCCTTCGATATAGGTTCTCCTTGCTTTACTTCCACTTTCTCAATTTCAGAAACATGAAGTACTACTTGTTTCAACTCTTCTATACTACAATCCGTATCCATAAATACTGTAAATTCAAATCCGAAAGCATCTGCTTCAATTTCTTCAATACTCGGAGCTGTTTTTTGTATATTCCCTACATTTTGCAATGCTTCAATACACATAATGGCACGTACTGCTTTTAAAATCGCTTGCTGTTCAACTGTTATATGAACTTCATGCGAAACTCCATCATCGGTGTCTATATGATTTTGCTCTATATGTTCCGTAGGAGTTTCTACATTGCCGTTCAATAATGCTTCTAATTTCTGTTTAGTTGAGGCTACATCAATATTGCCCATTCCACCTTGTTGCACATCTGCAACCATCTTCTCCAAATTATCAATGCACTCAAAAATCACATCAATAATATCCGCATTTACAACTATATTTCCATGACGAATTTCATCTAACACATTTTCCATCTTATGCGTTAAATCAGCCATTTCCGTAAATTCCATGCTCGCAGACATACCTTTGAATGTATGAGCGGATCGGAATATTTCTCCTACAACATCCATATCAGCAGGATTTTGTTCTAACACTAGCACATTTTCATTTAGCGACTGTAAATGTTCTTCTGACTCTTCGAAAAATATATTTAATAGATCTGTTTGCATTTTTATCCCCTACCTGTCTAACAAACATTTCATTTATGTATAACAATTTAGTGTTTTATAATGAGAAAAAAGGGGCCACACGTCGATCCGCTATCACTGTTTTGATTCCTTGTGGCACCCCTTCTATATTAACTATTTGCTACTTTTGTTAAAGCTTCAATTACACGATCCGCTTGGAATGGCTTTACAATAAAGTCTTTTGCCCCGCCCTTAATTGCATCTAATACCATACCTTGTTGTCCCATTGCAGAACAAATAACAACCTTTGCACTTGAATCAATTTTAATAATTTCTTTTAATGCTTCAAGCCCGTCCATTTCTGGCATAGTAATATCTAATGTTACAATATCAGGTTGAAGTTCTTTATACTTTTGAATTGCTTCTACCCCATTCTCTGCTTCGCCAATAACTTCAAATTCAGCATTACTTTTTAATAAGTTTTTAATCATCGTTCGCATAAACATCGCATCGTCTACTACTAAAATTTTATGTGCCATTCTTTTTAATTCTCTCCTTCTATGTATAAATATATCTTAATATTTCACCTTATCATTCTCACTCATTATACAAAATAAAATGATAAAATTTAATATTTTTTTAAAAGAATTTTCGTGTTTTTATTATTTTATTATTAAAATAATAATATACTACTCTTTTATATAAATAACAACGCGACGGTTTTTTTCCCAGTTTTGCGGTGAATCATTTGGTACAATTGGCTTTGTGTCTGCATATCCTACCGCAGCTAGCCTTTTATCGTCCACATTATACACTTCAATTAAATGGTGAATCATATTTGCCGCTCGTGCTGAAGATAACTCCCAATTAGAAGGGAATTTCTCATTATGAATAGGTCTACTATCTGTATGTCCCTCTACAACAATTGGGTTAGGTACGGATTGAAAAAATCCAACTAATTGACTTATTATCCCTTTCGCTTCGGGCTTAACGTTCGCATCGCCTGTATCAAATATTAAATTATCTACTATAACGACGCTTACCCCTGTATCCTCTCGATATACATTCACTTGACTAATACCGTTATTATCTACATACGCTTTTAACTTCTTATATAATTCATCCATTCTCTTTTTTGAAATCATTTTTTCATCATTTTTTTCATGTGAAATATCCGGTATTGTATTTTCCATTACTTTTGCATCTACTTGCCCCGTATCACTAAACTTTTCAAGCATCTTTGACAATTTTACTGCATCTTGCTTTGATGTAGCAACTAGTAATACAAAGAAAGTTAATAATAACATCGTTAAATCTGTAAAAGTCGTCATCCAACGAGGCGATCCCTTTTGCGGTCCTTTACTCATCATACCACTCCTTGAAATATTAGGCTGCTCCTTTTACCTTTTTTACCTTTGTTTCGTATACGTATGTATCCAGTTTCAACTTTAATTTAGAAGGGATTTGTCCACGATACAATTCTGAAATTGCTTCTATTACAAACTTCTTCTCTGTATATAAATCTTCAATACCACGATATACTTTTTCCGCAAGAGGGATTGCAATCATATTCGCAAGTACAGACCCATATAATGTCGTTAACATCGCAACTGCCATTCCTGTACCAATTTGCGATGTATCTTGTAAGTTTTGGAGCATAATGATAAGACCGATTAACGTACCAATCATTCCCCAAGCTGGAGCAAAATCACCAATTTTATCTAATAATGCTGCTCCTTTTCTTAACTCATACACTTCCGTTTCAATATCTTTCAATAACACTTCTTTTAATTCATCTTCATCGTAACCGCTTAACATTAATCGAATTCCTTTTTGAATAAAAGGATTGTCTACTTGCTCTCCATCTACCTCTAAAGAAAGCAAGCCGTTCTTTTTAGACTTTTTCGAAAAATCGACAAACAAATCCGTTAACTGTTCTAAATCTTCTTCTCTTCTATGTAAAACAGTAAAAATGCTTTTCGTATATTTTTTTATTTCTCCAAATCGATATGCCACAACAATTGTCGCTGTTGTTCCCCCTATGACAATTAAAATAGATGAAATATCTAAAAAGTTTTTGAAAGCTTTTATTCCACCGCCACCAAGCATAATTGCCGCTATCACTATAATGAAACCTACTATAATGCCCACTGGGCTAGAAATATCAAACTTCCTTTTTCTTCTTTGTGGTCTAGCTAATACTTGATTTTTCTCTCCCATATTTCTGCCCTTTCCTTTCCATTTTTATATAACATTTTTTTATTTTAATAATACGTTTTCACATATAACATGTATTATACGCTTATCATCTGTTTATCGCAATATACTCATAAAATTGACACATTTCATTTCTATATTAGAATTATGGTATGAATAAATGAGGAGGATCACGATGGAACACAACATTTTACAAGTCATTGCATTAGCAGAAAAACTAAAATATGAAATGCGACATAGCTGGCTTTCCAACGGACGTCAAGAAAGTGTTGCCGAACATACATGGCGGATGTCTCTAATGGCCATTTTAGTTGAACCTTATTTGGATCAAAAAGTAAGTATTGAGAAATTACTTAAAATGGTTATTATTCACGACCTAGTCGAAGCCGAAGCTGGTGATATTCCTGCTTTTGATACAATGAATAGTCACGAATTACAGCTACAAAAACAAAAAAATGAACTGGAGGCTATTTTAAATATTAAACAAACGTTAACAGGTTCTCTCGGCGAGGAATTATATGACTTATGGATGGAGTTTGAAGCGAAAGAAACGTACGAAGCAAAAGTTGCTAATGCACTCGATAAACTTGAGGTGAAAATCCAGCATAACGAAGCTGATATTGATACGTGGCTACCAATTGAACATAAAATGACATTCCAAGTAGCAAAGCATACAAACTTTGATTCTTTCCTATCTAAATTACAAAAAATTATTGAACAAGATGGAGAAAAGAAGTTAATTGCTGCCGGCATTGATGTTGAGGCATGCAAACAATAATGAAATAAGACACTCAACAAGAGTGTCTTATTTCATTATTGTTGATATAGCCTGCTTATAAATAAGCTGTTGTTTTCCATCCACTAAGATTAAAACTGTAAATTTATCCACTCCAACAACTTCTCCTACTATTCTAACGCCACTCTTTAAGAAAATTGTAACTGTACCTTTTTCTTCTTTTATTTGTTTATACAATTCTTCCTGTAAATGTTCCAATTACTGTCCTCTCCTTTCTGTGAAACATCTTAATATAAAAAACTATAAATTTTTTATTTATGCACTTTGTCTTTTATGTTCATAAACTTATTAATAAGTATATCTAAATCACGACTAAATAACAAAACTTTATCATGATCCAATCCGTGTCTCGCAACAAGTTGAATTAACTCTTTCTTTTTGTTTTCTATTTTATTTTTTAATTGTCCCATCTCCATCTCTATACTAAAACTCCCTTTTCCCATAATATTACTTGTAAAATTATAGTACATATTCTCTCATAAAAAAATAAGAAAATGGTTTTTTTTACAATTTTTTATTTTTTATGCCTAAATTATGAATTACGTAAAGGTTTATTTACAAATCACTAACATGCAATCCTAATGAATCTACAGGCATTTGTCTAATTATAAATGAGACTGGCTCGTTTTCTATACAAAAAACATACTGTATATAGTAGTCCATGAACCATATAGATTAACTTACTAAAAAGGAGGAAAACATATGAGTTATGGTGGAAGTTGCGCTGGTTTCGGCGGTGGATTTGCTTTGCTTATCGTACTATTCATCCTTCTAATCATCATCGGATGTAGCTGTTGGGGTGGCGGCGGATACGGATATTAATATATCCTATCCTTGAAAAATGAACTAAAAACTATAGAAAAACAGCTCAAATATGAGCTGTTTTTTTTCATACTTTCGTATGAATTTATATCCCTCTTATTTGCGATTTCAACTAGCAACATATTGTTTACTATGGAATAAGAAACATTTTTACTAAGGGGGATTACAATGATTAGAGGTCTTTACGAAGCACATTTACCTGTCCGCAACTTAAAAGTATCAATACCTTTTTATGAATCACTAGGGCTAAAATTATATAAAAGAGGAGATAATATTGCTTTCTTTTGGATTAAAGAAAATGAGAGTTGGCTCGGCCTTTGGGAAGGCACAGAATACAAAGTGAATTATCACCCCTCTTTACGACATATCGCCTTTCAAGTAAGTTTACATGATTTAGAAAATGCGATTCATTGGCTAAATCAAAAAGGAATTTCAGCACGAAAAGACTTTGGAATGGAACCAATTGAACCGATTGTTTTTCCGGAATTAGCACATGCAGCCGTATACTTTAACGACCCTGATGGAAATAGTTTAGAATTGATTGCACAATTACCTGTTGGACTTCCCACAGCGGAAAAAGTGTATTTAAGTGAGTGGAAAGAACAAATTCAAACATCGTCATTACATAAGGATTAATCTATTTATGTCAGTTTCTTATTCCACACTTCTTAAAACAAATAAAAACTTCAATAAACTATTTTATGGGCAAACATTAAGTGTACTTGGGGATTGGTTCCATACGGTAGCTTTATTAACATTTGTCTACAACATAACGGAATCGCCGTTTATGATCGCACTTACTTTTATAAGTAAAAGTTTACCACAGCTTCTTCTTAGTCCATTCATAGGCGGAATTGTAGATCGTTTCTCTAAAAAGAATATTATGATTTTTACCGATATTACACGGGGAATTCTAGTCCTTACATACTTACTCGCAGGCTATAAAATTGAGATTATTTTCATTGCTAATATATGTTTATCTGTACTTTCTTGTTTATTTGAACCGGCTAAACAAGCAACTCTAAAAAATATCGTACACCAAAATCATTTCGTAACTGCTAACTCTCTTTCTAGTACAATTAATGGTTTTATGTCTATTATGGGGGCTTCTTTGGGCGGAGTAATTGCACAATCTTTACATATTGAGTTCGCTTTTTTAGTAAATAGCCTATCATACTTTATTTCAGCCTATTTTATTTATAACATGAGTATTCCTGCTCATGATACTTGTAACAAGAACAAAGCATTTTTCACTGATATAAAAGGTGGTTATACATACATATTACAAACAAAAATCATTTTAACATTAATTCTTGTCGGCATTTCATGGGGGATTATTGGAGGTGCTTATCAACTACTTCTAACGATCTATGCCGAAAAAATTTTCCATACGAACATTGGGATTTTATATACGGTTCAAGGGGCTGGGCTTATGATAGGAAGCCTTCTCGTTAATCTTTATATATCCCATAATAAAGAAAAAATGAAAAAAGTATTCGGTTGGGCCTACTTATTACAAGGAATTTTCTTTCTCGGATTCATTCTATCCGATCAACTTATTATCGGTATCATTACTTTATTCTGTATGCGCATAGCAGGAGGAATCATCGTTCCACTTGATACGACATTACTTCAAACTTACACACACGAAAATATGATAGGTAAAGTTTTTTCATTCCATTATTCCATTTACGGATCTCTTATTCAGTTATCGATGTTTTTTACAGGAGGGCTGTTAGAAATTCTTTCTCCTCAAATGATTGGCTGTTTATTAGCTACATGCTGTATTTTTGTAAGTTTTATATGGCTGTTCTTGTTTTATCGCGGGGATCTCAGTGAATAATTTAATGATAATCAATACATTTTGATCCCATTCATTATTTGTTTCCCCATAATAAAATTGTTTAAAAATACAAGTCAGATTTTTTAGTTAAAGAGCCTTATATGGCAACACTATTTGAGAAAAAACTAGATATTTATGTTAAAATACAAATAAGTTTGTGAAACATTGCACTTAAATAATAGACTTTAACTAGTTAAACTTGATTAAATAGGAGGGTTGTTTTGGGTATCACATTCTTTTTCATATGTATTATATTAGTGGCTTCTATTCTGCAAGCAAGTACAGGTTTTGGCTTTTCCATAATGGCAACCCCTTTCTTACTTATGTTATTTCTACCACAAGAAGCTATACAAATAAACATTATTTTATCTTTAATTATCTCCATTTCACTCATTTGGAAAATAAGAATGGACGTTGATTTTGTTCTACTGAAAAGGTTTATTTTTGGAAGTATAGTTGGTGTTCCTTTTGGCATTTTAATTTTCATTTCCGTTAACATAAACACTTTTAAATTAGCAGTTAGCATCCTACTCTTACTATTAACATTGTTGCTAATATGCAACGTTAAGGTTAGATCAACACAATCTAGAGATTTCATAGTTGGCGGATTATCTGGTCTTTTAACGACAAGTATTGGTATGCCAGGTCCACCCCTGTTACTTTATTTTACAGGAACTAATACTGAAAAAAAGAAGTTAAGAGCAACTACATTAGCTTTTTATCTGTTTATATATTTCATTAGTCTAGTAACTCAAATACTCTTTACTGGCACAAACAAAACCATTTGGGAATCAAGTTTTTATGCCATTCCAATTGTATTTTTAGGTTTGTTTATAGGTCAAATTATTTTTAAATGGCTTAATCAACGGATTTTTAAAATATTTACGTACATTCTTTTAAGTTGTACAGGGGGTTATCTTCTTATTGAAAGTTTGAACTTGTTATAGAAGATGCTTTAGATCGTGCAATAACAGATATGTTCAAACGAAATTATTACTGTATTTTCCGGCGGGGTATTCCATATCAAAACTTAAATAACTTTATTGACAGTTTACAATTAGCAATAATCTTTCTTTCATAAGGAAAATATTTCAAATCAAATACTAAATAAAACGATAAAAAGCGGCTATTATGCCGCTTTTACTTACTATTGGCATTTCATCCTCATTTTCTATCACTTTTGTAAAAAATTATTAATTTTTATTTCTATGTACATGATAACAAACAAAATACCTAAGTTCAGAAATAATAAACAACTTTCTGGCCTTAGGTATTTCTCCTTCTCAAAAAGGCAAACCTGCATCACAGGTTTGCCTCTTTACTCACTTCTTATTTAATCCTTTTTCACTTAAAAACTCTTTCATATGCATTCTTTTTTCTTTAGACATAAACGAACTCATTGATTCCGTCCATGTTACGTTTTTCTTGTTTGATGATCTTTCTTTATAATACGCGTTCATCGTTTCATCATATTCGTTTAGTAATTCATCATATTTTTGTTCATCATATCCATTTTCATGAAGAACTGCTGCTACTGGTAAACGTGGTTTAACTCCATGTTCTTCATCTGGTACACCGACTGTCATTCCGAATACAGGATATACTTTATCCGGTAAATGAAGCAGTTCACTCACTTCTCTCGGATTATTACGAATACCACCAATATAACAAATACCGTATCCTAACGATTCTGCTGCTAGTGCTAAGTTTTGCGCAAAAAGTGAAGCATCTACCGTCGCAACGATAAAGTCTTCTACTCCCTCATGCTTTATCTCTGTACTATGTTTTTCACATGCAATTTCAAGTCGTTTTAAATCTGCACAACAAACAAAAAATGCTGCACAGTCCTTCACATGGCGATTTCCGGATAGCTCTGCTAGTTTAGCCTTTAATTCCTGATCTGTTACATATATAACAGAATACGCCTGTACAAAATGTGATGAAGCTGCATGTTGCGCAGCATGCACCATCTTTTCTACTACATCTTTCGGAATTGATTCTTCTTTATATTTACGAACTGAAACATGTTGCTCCATCTTATGTATGATCTCATTCATGAAAATCACTCCTTTTTCTCTTCATAATGAAAAATTAACATATCTTTTTCAATTTTCACAACTTATAAGCACAAAAAGAGCAATTCTTTTTGAATTGCCCTTTTTTAAAACGTTTATCGATACGGTAAATGAAATTATAATTATCTTATTACGCCGTTTTCAAAACTTTAATACCTTTTACGATATTCCAAATGAAGTAGTAAATTCCTACAAGAATGAACACTGCATATGTGATAGCCATTCCAATTCCAGCACCGTCAGATTGATTGAAACCTAAACCGTACATGCCTGATACTGCTAGTCCTCCAAATAAGATTGCGTATGGGAAAACATGTGACCAAAATGCTTTTTTCGCGTGATACTTCACTTCATCTTCTGCAACAAAGTACACGATAATTGGTAGTAAAAATGGTGCAAAAAAGATACTAAAGTAACATAACGAAGATAAAATATTATTTCCTTTCATCCGATTCACCTCTAAATAGTTTTTGTTACCTTCATTATGTCAGGAAATCATTCTAGAAACTATCGCTTTACCTTTCACGAACGTGACATATTTGTAAGATTTTCCTCAAACTAAATCCCGCCTGAGTTTCAGACGGGATCACTTTCACTATATTCGATTCATAAACCAATACTGTGTAATTGCTAAATATTCTCGTACATTCGATGGAATGATGATTGGTTTCGGTGTTTTTGCCGGAAGACCTTCTAATTGTAAACCTTGTTTGGCCGCTATTTTTTTCGCTCTAAACATGTGAAAATCGTTTGTTACGATCATACCTTTTTTCATATCGGCTGGAATTAACGGTTTTGAGAATGTAATATTCTCATCTGTACTCGTAGATTTGTCCTCCATTATAATGCGGTCTTCTGCGATATTTTGTTTTATTAGTCCTTGTTTCATTGCTAATGCTTCTGAAATGTCTTCGCCTTTTCCTTGTCCTCCAGATACGATAGCGATTGTTTTCTCATGTGATTTTAAATATTCAGCTGCTTTATCAATACGATATTGCAATGAATAAGATGGTTTCGTCCCATTTACTTTCGATCCTAGTACAATTATGTAATCAGCATCGTATGTTGCATTCATATGCCCATGCTTATAAATGTGATATTGTAAAAACCCCGCATACACGGCGCAAATCATTATAACAACTAAAATGCCCTTCATTATTTTCTTCTTTCTCATATTCATATACTCCTATTTTCTTTTACTTCCTTCATGATAATATCCATTTATTTGTTTGTATACAGACAAATTCCAATAAACCCTAATTTATCTTCTGAAAAGTAATATTTATATTACTTTCGGGAATAGTAAGTACAACTTTACACGAAGGAGTGTCTCTATTGCTTCTCTTTTTATGTAACGTGTCGTTCTTTTTCATCTTATTTTTGCTATCGCTTAAGTTACTCGGTAAATCCGCGTTAGCGCAACTAACTCCTCATGATTTTGGGGCTATAATTTTTTTATCTTATTTAGCTTTCCAGGCCATACCCGTCTCTGGTGCTTTACAAGCATTTCTCGGTATGGTTGTTATCACATGTTTACATTTACTCCTTACAAAATTAAGCCTATTCAACAAACTAAATCGTTTTATTCTCGGACACCCTATCATTTTAATTAAACATGGTGATATTATTTTTGAGAACTTACAAAAAAGTAGATACCCCATTGCAGAACTGCTTTCTAATCTTCGCGTTGCAGGATATCCAAGTGTTCATGAAATTGAATACGCTATTTTAGAAGCGAACGGCGCTATTAGTATTTTACCAAAAAGAGAACTTGTACCATTAACTCCAAAAGATTTAAACATAGATGTTAAGTATGCTGGATTACCAATTGCACTTATCGTCGATTCACAAATTCAATATGATAACTTAAAGTTAATACATAAAGATGAAAAATGGTTATATAAAGAATTAAAAGAAAAAGGAATTACAAATATTAAAAACGTTGCCTTTGCTTCTGTTCAAGAAACGGATGGATCTTTTGCTATTAGTTTAAAGGAATAAGAAAATCCCCTTAATTGCTTAAGGGGATTTTTTATCATATCGCTTCTTTCTCTCCTGCCATATTTAATGGAACAGGATGTTTCATACGATTCATCGTAAATACGATAATCGCTGTCATTACTTCTGCAACTGGCATAACGAGCCAAATTCCATTTATACCAAATAGTTTCGGCATAATCCATAACAATGGAATAATAAATAGTAATCCTCGGCTCATTATAATAAGTACTGATTTCTTCGTTTGTCGCACTGATTGGAAGTACTCTCCATACACAATGTTATAACCTAAAAATACGTATTGGATAAAGAATAAACTAATACCTGTTAAGGTTAACTCCAATAATTCTGGAGATTGAACATCAAATAAACCAATGATATATTTCCCGAAGAATAATCCGACAATTATCGCAACGCCTCCAAGGACAACTGCAATTTTCACAGCAAACTTCAATCCTTCACGAAGTCTCTCTGATAAATTTGCCCCGTAATGGAAACTAGCAATTGGCTGTAATGCTGCTCCAACACCAAAGAATAATAGTAATGTCATTGCATGAATACTATTCACCATCGCATAGGAAGCTACTCCTACTTCTCCTGCATATTGGACAAATGCGATATTAAAACCAATCGTTACGATTGCAACCGTACTTTCTGCTGTAAAACTTGGGAAACCAATCACCATAATTTGTTTGACAGTATCCCATTCAAAATGAAATTTCGTCCACTTTAAAATACTACTTTTTCTAAAGAAATGGGTTAATAATACAAGGAAACCAATCGCTGCCGAAAGAATAGTCGCTGAGGCAGCACCTGTTACGCCCCATCCAAAGATAAAAATAAAGATATAGTCAAACACTATATTTAATACAGCCGTTACAACAAGACCAGCCATTGCTAAATTAGGATTTCCATCATTTCGTATAAATGTACTTAAAATATTTTCTAAAACGTATATCATTCCAAATGTTAATAATACGTGTAAATAGTCTAACGCATATGGTAGAATCACTTCGTTTGCACCAAATAAGTATGCTAAATCTTCTATTCTCCATAAGCAAATCGCTGCTAAAATCCCTACGATAACAACTGCTACCGTCATTGATTGAGTAAAAATAGACCTTGCTCTTTCTCGTTTATTTTCACCTAATGCAATGGAGTATAACGTTGCCCCGCCCATTCCGATCCATAATGAAATAGAGAAGAAAATCGAAAAGGCTGGAATAGCCACGTTCACTCCTGCTAAACCGTTCGCCCCAACTCCTCTACTAATCATAACCGCGTCAATTACAATATTCACTGACATTAATACCATTCCAAGAACTGCTGGTATTAAATAAGAAATAAATAAGCTTTTAATTGGTTTTTCTCTTAATTTTTCTGTTGCTTCCATACTCTAATATGCTCCTTTTTTTCAACTCTCTTTTCTTAGTTTAAACCTTCAAGTAACTTTAAGGTCAATAGAGAATTAAAAAATAGGTGACTTAATTATCGCGTTTGATGCTCATTTGTAATTATACGAGTCCTATAACTTATTGCTTTGTTTTTTCATTATAGGAATTTGAATTTCTGTTACTTGCTCCTCAGGATCGTCTGTTACAGACCAATCAATTAATGCAATCTCAATTGCATCTCCACTTATTTCGTATCCTTCTTGATCAATATATTTCATTAGCTTCTTATATGTTTCATCAGTTTCTTCATATGGCCCATGATGATATACACAGGCAAACATACCTTCTTTAATTTCATCTGAACTCTGTACTTCAAAAGGCATATAATCCAAAAGAATAAATACACTGCTATATGCTTGAAACTCATTTTGCATTAACCCTTTTTTCGCAACAGTTACACCAATATCTCCAGAAAATAAGCTATCATCCATTTGCCTCATATTTTTTTGCAACGAATGAATGTAGTACTCAAACATATCATCCGTCGTATTCGGGGCAACCGCAATAGCTGTTATTTTTCGCTGCGGGATCTCTTTTATTACCATTTGTTCAGCTTTTGCTTTTGTTGCTTCCTTAATTAAATGAATTCTATGCTCCATTTTCGCCAAAGCATACTCAATTTCTCTTTGTTTCTTCAGCATCATCTCTTGTTGTTTTTCCAGTAAATTGAGTGCGTATGCTGGATTTCTTTCATCAATATATTTTTTAATTTCCTTTAATGGAATGTTTAATTGGCGTAAAAACTTAATCGTATCTAATAGTGAAAATTGATCAATTGTATAATAACGATAATTCGTTTGAGGATCAACAATGGACGGATGAAAAATTCCTTTTTCATCATAATACCTTAATGTAGATTCTGCGATATTATGCATTTTTGCCATTTCTCCAATTGTAAAACGTTTATTTAATAACATCTTTTATTTCCTTCCATTTCTATTTATTTCATTATATGTTCATTTTGTCTTCAAAACAAAAAAGAATTCCCATACGAGAATTCTTTTTTTACTATTAAACCTCTATTATTATAGGAAGAATCATCGGCTTTCGTTTTGTATTTGTATATATATACTTCCCTAACGCTTCTCTTACCTCCCTTTTCAAAATACCCCAGCTATTCACATTCTCTTTCTTTAAATTATTAATTGTAATAACAGCTAATTTATTTAATTCTCTTAAAAATTCTTCTGAATCACGAACATAGACAAATCCACGAGAAATAATATCAGGACCTGAAATTATTTCTCCATCCACTTTATTAAAAGTAATAACTATAACGAGCATTCCATCTTCTGAAAGTTGTTTACGATCACGTAATAATGCATTTCCAACATCTCCAATTCCTAATCCATCTACATATATATTTCCTGCCTGTATTCTTCTAGATTGAATTGCCACTTCATTACTTATATCTACAACATCTCCATTACGTACGATAAAGATATTTTCCTTTTCAATACCAATTGATTCTGCTAACAAACTATGGTGATGTAGCATTCTAAACTCTCCATGAATTGGAATAAAATATTTTGGCTTCATTAATGTAAGCATTAACTTCAACTCTTCTTGATATGCATGACCGGATACATGCACTCCAGTAGAACTACCTGATCCGTAAATCACCTTTGCTCCTAATGCAAATAAATTATCGATAATTCGAGAAACGTTACGTTCATTTCCTGGGATAGGTGTCGCGGCTATAATAACCGTATCTTCTGGTAAAATATCCACTTGTCTATAGTTTCCACTAGCTAAACGCGCTAAAGCTGCCATTGGTTCTCCTTGACTTCCTGTACAAAGTAATACAACCTGCTTTGGATCTAAACGATTTACCTCATTTGCTTCAATTAACATACCTTCTGGAATATGTAAATAACCTTTCTCTAGAGCAACTTCTACTACATTTACCATACTTCTCCCGAGCAAAGCCAATTTTCGATTTGTTTTTATGCAAGCTTCAACTATTTGCTGAACACGATTCACATTAGAAGCAAATGTAGAAATAATTACTTTTCTATTTGCTTTCATAAATATTTCCTCTACCCGTTCTCCTACTGACCTTTCTGATGGAGTAAAACCTGGGCGTTCTGCATTTGTGCTTTCAGATAATAAAGCTAGTACACCTTCACTTCCTATTTTAGCCATTTTATGAATATCAGGATGTTGATTATTTACTGGTGTTAAATCAAATTTAAAATCACCTGTATGTACTACAGTACCTTCTGGTGTATGAAAAACAATACCGAGACAATCCGGAATACTGTGGTTCGTTTTAAAAAAGGTTGCCTTAATAGAACCACAATCAATTTCTGATTCTGAATGAATAACGATTAATTCCGTATCATTTTGAAGATTGTGTTCCTTTAATTTAATTTCAATTAAACCTAACGTTAACTTTGTTGCATAGATTGGTACATTTAGTTGTTTTAAAAAATATGGTATTCCGCCAATATGGTCCTCATGCCCGTGCGTTACTACTAAACCGCGAATTTTTTCTTTATTTTCTTGCAAATATGTGACGTCTGGAATTATTAAATCAATCCCTAATAAACTTTCATCTGGAAATTTAGATCCACAATCAATGACGACAATATCATTTTCATATTGGATAGCATACATATTTTTTCCTATTTCATTTACTCCACCTAAAGCAACAATAGACAAGTTATTTTTTAATGAATTCAAATGATAAAACCTCCTTTTCACATTTATAATTCGTGAAATAGCATTTAGGCTTTATTATTTGTAATGAAAAGGACTTCATACTATTTCATACATATAAAAATTCACACACTATTCTTATATGTATATCTCTAATAACACCGTCTCTCTCTAAAAAAGCTCCCATTTTTTCATTGATTTTTTGCAAAATATATTATATATTAATTACAGGTTCAAATTACAAGTTCAAAAGAACTCGTAATTTGAACCTTTTGTTTAATGGGTTTTACATATTTTCATTAGGCAAATTCCGAGAAATCGTATGATAAAACTAAAAATGATGAGGAGAGGATCAGATGGAATTCGAATTTTTCTTTCAAATTGCACTTATTTTATTAAGTACAAAGCTTGCTGGTGATCTTAGTGTTAGATTAGGTCAACCTTCTGTACTAGGTAAATTAATTGTCGGTATCGTTATCGGTCCAGCTGTATTAGGTTGGATTGAAAATTCAGAGCTTCTAACTCAATTAAGTAATGTCGGGGTTATTCTTCTAATGTTTATGGCTGGACTTGAAACAGACTTAGAAGAATTAAACGCCAATCGTAATTCTTCTTTAGCAGTGGCACTCGGAGGTATTATTCTTCCATTCGTAGGTGGTTACGTTTCCGGCCTTGTTATGGGAATGGAACAAGGAAACGCTGTATTCTTAGGATTACTTCTATGTGCGACAAGTGTTAGTATTTCCGTACAAACACTTCGTGATTTAGGTAAAATGAAAACACGTGAAAGTACGACGATGCTTGGAGCCGCTGTATTTGATGATATTCTTGTTGTTATTTTATTAGCATTCGCAATGAGCTTCTTAGGCACTGATGATGTTAACTTAACAATGGTTATCTTGAAGAAAGTAGTATTCTTCGCTTCTATTATTTTAATTGGATGGAAAGGTGTTCCAGCAATTATGCGTTGGTTGTCACCACTGCGCGTATCTGAGTCTATCGTGAGCGCAGCTCTTATCATCTGTTTCTCATTCGCATATTTCGGCGAACTATTAGGAATTGCTGGTATTATCGGTGCTTTCGCTGCTGGTATTGCAATTTCTCAAACAAACTACAAACATGAAGTAGAAAAGAAAGTAGAACCAATTGCTTACGCTATGTTCGTTCCGGTATTCTTCGTTAGTATCGGTATGAATATTACATTTGACGGTATTGGCAATCAAATTTGGTTCATCTTAGCATTAACAGTAATCGCTGTATTAACGAAACTAATTGGTTGTGGTGTTGGTGCACGCATGACTGGATTTGATGCTAAGTCTTCTGCAATTATCGGTTCTGGTATGGTTTCTCGTGGTGAAGTTGCACTTATCATTGCAGGAACAGGACTTTCTTCAGGTCTATTGGCACAAGATTACTTTACAGCAATCGTTATTGTCGTTATTTTAACTACAATGATTACACCACCAATGTTAAAATACACTTTTGGTGCAAAAGATAAAGCAATGAAAGCAAGTAAATAAGTTTACTATAATAAAAGGAGATTGCTATTTTATAAGATAGCAATCTCCTTTTTGTTTTATCTTTAAACAATCTCGTTCTTTTTTAACCATTTTTCAAAAATAGTTCGTGCTTCTTCATCATTGATATCATTACTAAATGAATACACCTTAATACCATAATCATCTATATATTCACCCAGTTTCATTTCCTCCACTTTCTTATAAAAATCGTCTACCTCATAGTGCGGAAGATAAGCATCCCAAACTGGTTCATTTATTCTTTTGTACGCCGTCACTTCTAAATCATATCCGTCTTCATAATATCCGATGTGATAATGTTTGTTCGGATCATATTTATCCATTAAAAGTCCCCTCTACTAAACAAAAGCGAGCCTTATATTAAAGCTCGCTCCTCTCTCTATTTATTAAATACGTTCCATCGCCGTCTTCAACGTTCCAACAACAAAGGCAATTTCTTCACTTGAAATAATAAGCGGCGGTGCTAATGTTAAGACGTTATTATATCCTGCTGTCGTCATACCGTTTCGTCCTATAATAAGCCCTTTTTCTTTACAAGCATTTACGACACTTGCGATTTTGTCGTTATCAATTGGCTCTTTCGTCTCTTTATCATTTACTAATTCAATTCCAACTAATAGACCTTTTCCTCTAATATCCCCAACAAGCGGATGTTCCCCAATTTCATCTTTTAGTTGCTCTAATAAAAGAGAACCCATTTGCGCAGATCGCTCAATTAAATTTTCATTTTCCATAATCTCTAAGTTTTTAAGGGCTAATGCACAAGCTGCTGGATTTCCACCAAATGTATTAATATGTCGGAAGAATTCATACTCTCCCTTCCCTTTAAATGCTTCATATATTTCTTTTTTCACAGCTGTTGCAGATAATGGTAAATATGCGCTCGTAATCCCTTTTGCCATCGTAATAATATCTGGCTTCACATCATAATTCATAAATCCAAATGCTTTTCCTGTACGTCCGAAACCGCAAATTACTTCATCACTAATAAGCAAGGCACCGTGTTTTTGACACGTTTCATGAACAGCTTTCATATAGTCTTGTGGTGGCATTAATATGCCCCCGCCTGTAATAATTGGTTCCATAATAAAAGCGGCAATTGTTTCACTTAATTCCCACGTCATAACACGATCGACTTCTTTCACACATTCTACATCATAAATATGCTGCCCTTCAATTTCAGGCATACGGTAACAATCCGGTGGTGTTACGTGTAAAAAGCCTGAAGCAAACGGTTCATATTGATATCTACGCTGCGCTTGTCCCGTCGCTGCCATTGTCGCCATTGTATTCCCGTGATACCCACGATAACGTGACATAAATTTATAACGATGTGGTTCACCTTTTTGCGCATAGTATTGTCTTGCTATTTTAAAAGCTGTTTCGTTCGCTTCTGAACCACTATTTGAGAAGAAAATAACATACTCTCCCCCAAGCCACTCATTTAATTTTTCAGCAAGCTTTATAGCTGGTTCATGAGATTGTGACATTGGAAAGTATGATAATGTTTGTAATTGCTTATAAGCCGCTTCTGCGAGCTCCTTTCTTCCATATCCACTATTCACACACCAAAGACCACTCATACCATCTAAATATCTTTTTCCTTGTATATCTTCAACCCAGCACCCTTCAGCTTTTGCCCCTACCATTGTACTATTTGGACTAAAGGGACGCATTCCGTGCCAAACATATTGCTCATCTTTTGCTAATAATTCATCAGTTTGCTTCGTTTTCATCATTACTTCCACCTTCCATAACAACTTATTTTTCACAAAAGCTGCGCTGGTGCCATGATGACTTAAATTTCTCCCTGCTATTTTCATTCCACAAAATTAAGACAAATCCTACTTACAAATCAGTAATATTTACAAGAAAATGACAAAAGAAAAAAGAGCTTTTCTTATCTATCGAAAAGCTCCTCTTTTATTTAATGTGAAGACGCATCACTAATACCGTGACCAGTATTAGATTTCACAAGAATTTCATCAAATTTCGCTGCATCTTCTTTCTTACTAGATAAAACAGTTCCTAAATATGCTGCAAGAAATCCGAGCGGAATTGAAATAATTCCTGGTGTCGTATATGGGAATATCGCTTCCCCAACAAAAATAGCTTTTCCAGCTACAGGGTTCCAAACATTCGGACTCAACGCTACGAGAACAATTGCTGATACGAGCCCTACAATCATACCGGAAATAGCACCCGTTGTATTAAAACGCTTCCAATATATTGTAAATAAAATCACTGGTAGATTTGCACTCGCTGCAACTGCAAATGCTAATGATACTAAAAATGCTACGTTTAATGTTTGGGCAAATAATGCAAGTATGATAGATAATATCGCTACTCCAATAGATGCATACCGAGCCATAGATACTTGCTCTTTTTCCGATGATTTCCCTTTGCGAATAATCTCATTATAAAAATCATGAGCGAATGCTGATGCTGCCGTTAATACGAGACCTGCCACTACAGCCAAAATTGTTGCAAAAGCAATTGCTGATACGAAAGCAAATAAGAAGTCTCCACCTAACGCTTTGGCTAATAAAGGTGCTGCCATATTACCCGCTGGGTTCGCTTTAATAATCGCTTCATTTCCTACAAACGCTGCCGCACCAAATCCTAAGAAAATCGTCATAATATAAAATGCACCAATTAACCATGTCGCATATACGACAGATTGACGTGCAGTTTTTGCATCACGTACTGTAAAAAAGCGGACAAGTATATGTGGTAATCCAGCTGTACCAAGTACTAGTCCTAAATTTAAAGAAAGTGTATCAAGGCCATCCTTATACTTTACACCTGGATTTAAAAATGAATCTTTTAATGGTGTAGCTGTTTTCATTTGGGCAAACATTTCAGTCACGCTGAAGTTGAATTTTGCGAAAACGATAACAGAAATAATAAACGTACCGGCCATAAGTAATACAGCCTTTACAATTTGTACCCAGCTCGTTGCTGTCATACCACCAAAAATAACATACACCGTCATAAGTGTTCCAACGATTAATACAGATGTCGTATATTCAATCCCTAATAATAATTTAATAAGTGCACCCGCGCCAACTAATTGTGCAATCATATAAAAGATAGAAATCGTCATCGTATTAAGAGCTGCAACTCCGCGAACTTTTTTCGCGTCAAAGCGTGCTGCAATCATATCCGCCAAAGTGTACTTTCCTAAATTTCTAAGCGGTTCTGCAACAAGATATAGTACAACTAAATAAGCAACTAAAAAACCGATACTATAAAAGAATCCATCAAACCCAGTTAATGCGATTGCTCCAGCTATACCGAGAAATGAAGCAGCAGACATGTAATCTCCAGCAATGGCCAGACCATTTTGCCAACCAGTTAATCCCCCTCCAGCCGTATAAAATTCACTCGCATTTTTCGTTTTTTTCGATGCAAAATAGGTTATGACGAGCGTACCAAGAACAATAATTAAAAATAGTGCAAATGCAGTAGTATTCAAGTTCAGCCCCTCCCTTTTTGCATATCTTGCAAAATTTTTCGGGAGATTTCATCAAATGATTCTGCTTTTTTGCTATAAATCATACATAGTGCCCATGTCATAATAAATTGGGAAAAAGCAAATACCCACGCCCATGTAACGTCTCCAAATGCAGGTGTATTAAGCACCTTTGAATACGATGTTAGAATAGGTAATGCGATAAAAAAACTAAAAAAGAAAATACTCATTGGAATGATAAACTTCTTTTTCGTATTTAATAACAATTGAAATTCTTCCGACTGAACGACCTCTGTATAATTCACCTCATTTTGCAACTTACGTGCTGACGTATCGTATCGTTTCATTAACCGATCCCCTCTCTTACTTAAAATACACTTCCCCCTTGCATACCTAAAGACTAAATTTTATAAATATTCAGAAACTTATATTCATTTTAGACAATCCATGCATTCATGCAAAGATTTTTTGATAGACATTTTTCGGCAATTCCCCCTAAATTTTTAATATAATTTTTCAAAATAAAGTGACACCTTACTTATTTATCCTCATTAAGACAAAAGCAGTGCTTAACGCACTACTTTTGTCTTTTTTTCCTTTTCTAAATTACGAGCCGTTTCGCTTAACTCAACATCTTTTCCGTCTTTAAGTGTTCCAAATATAAAATCGAATACTGGATTTGAAACACCAAACCAAAACTTTTCGTTTTTATAATGGTGTAATATATGTTGTTTTTTTAGCCATCTTCCAAACTTAGTGACGGGACGAATCGGTCTATGAGCAATATAATGTTTCCATTCGTAAACGAGCAGCATAATAATCATTCCGATTCCAAATGAAAGTGCAATAGTAACACTTTTTGTAATACCATATGCTATAAGTAAATATATAGTAAAACTAGGTATACTAAACCATACAGGTAAAAACAAAAGTTTTAAATCATCTGGATATACGTGGTGATCATAATGCAATCTTCTTAACATTTTTAATAGAAATGTGTTTTTAGGTGGCTTTATATGGAATAAAAAACGATGTGTCATATATTCATTAAGTGTATAGAAAACAATCCCAAACATACATGCTAACATGCCAAACCACGTAAAAAATTGCATTTTTAAAATAATAATGAAAATAAATAGAATGCTATACATAATAACAATATCATGTTGTAAAAAGAACTCTTTCCCCACTTTCTTCATCTTGTTTCCCCCTTTTCCAAAAAAACAGCCGCAACATATCGTTACGACTATTTCTTTTCTATTCTTATTCTATTCACTTTACAAATTTGCCTGTTGTTCTATTGCCGAGAAAAAATTGTTTGATCCAAATATATTTTGCTTCGGAATAATATGTTCCACTGCAAACACTGTTACTTCTCCTCTTTGCACTTCTCCAATAATGAGCCCAAATATTTCATGATTTACTGCAAACGTCGGTTGCTTTGTTTGTAACAATCTTGCAGCATTATGAAATACCGCTTCATATAGTGGATTTCTATCAGTAATTTCTTTTCGGATTTTTGGCGCTAACGTAATTATAATTTCTTTTCCGTCAATAGTGGTTCGATACATAAAAATCTCCCCTTCAATCTTATGTGAACAACTGTAAAGCTTTGTATGCAAAATGTATAGAGTAACCTACTAAAATAATACCTGCTCCGGCTGTTATGTAGCCAAGCGCTTTTGGTTTTAATAAAGTTCTTCCAAAATGTACAGAAAAAGCAATATTTAAATTCCATAAAATAATACCAACAATAATGCAAAGACTGTACAAAAAAGCTTCTTGTTTCGTTACCTTCGTAAGTAATGAGCTAAGTGTACTTCCGTATATACCAAACCAAAAAACAAGATTTAATGGATTGGATATCGCAATTAAAAATCCTGCCATAAACGATTGCTTAAGGCCACCTACCTCTTCTTTTTTATATTCCATATTCGATTCGAAAATTCCTTGTTTTACACTTTGAAATCCTAAATAAAATAACAAGAAAAAACCCGTGCAATACATGAAGGCTTGTACATATGTATACATAAACACAGAAGATAAACCGAAATAAATGAGAAGCATAAATAAAACATCTGCAGTCATTCCACCAATTCCAACAACCCAAGCGTGCCAAAAACCACGTTCAATTCCTCGTTTTAACATTTCAATATTAATCGGCCCTACTGGCGCAGCTAATGATATACCTAATACGATTTGCTGTATAATTGCTCCAATCATCGCTCTATCCTTTCTACTCTCTTTACTACTAGTTAATGATGTAATTTAAAAAAATAGACTAGCTTTCATAATAAAATACCCTTTTTTATCCAAAATATACAAAAGAGCCATCTAGATGATGGCTCTTACTTTTCTATCCTATGAAGAAAAGGACATTTCCCTTTTATTGGCTCTACATCGTCTCCTATGAAATATTGTTTCCATTCACGATGCTCTGGGTCACCATAATGACTAATGTTAGGATGTTTCGGCAATTGATCCCACTTTTCAACTCGCTCACGGACCATTTGTCTTGAATACGCTCCTTTAGGACGATCTCCCTCTAATCCATCAAAAATAGTGCGTGGCTGAAACCCAATAACGAGAGAATTCCCTAAATGTCTAGTTTTTCGTTGTTTATAAGCTGGCGCATTTCCAAATGCGAATATTGGCTCACCACCAAATGAAAATTCCCATAAATAATGGTCTGGGTCTTCAGGAATTTGCTTTGGCCATGCTTGATTATCGTTTTCATGTAAATACTGTAACACTTTCCAAAAAGAATCACGGTAATATTCGAGTGATTGTTCTTCACATTCCGGTTCTACAAAAAGGAAAAAGCCCCTTCTTACAATCGGTCTCTCTTCCATTAACTCTAAAAAAGATAACATTGTATGCGGCAAATGACTCCAATCATTATGAGAAAGAAATGAATAACGAAGTTCATTCTTTTTCAAAGCTGTTAAACCGAAATAACATGGAAAAGTTGGTTCTAACACAACATTTGAAAAAATCTCAAATTCTTTTGCAACCCAATCCGGTATGTCGGTTCTCGTTCTCATTCCTTCATTATCTAATAAGTAAGACTTATTCATTCTTTCACCTCATTATGTATAGCATTCAATTAAGAATATTACGTACAAGGCCTGTCCTATACCTATTTAAAAATTTGACTGGAAAATTATTTAAAAATACAAAAAAATAAAATCGCTTACTTGACTAATTTCTCCCAATTCGTGTATATTTAAATTAATCATTTAGCAGAATATTCAAGAATATAGCATTTTTAGTTTATATTATTTTTTAAAATGAATTTCACTAAATGAAAATAGTAAACGCTTTTAGGAGGAATTGTAACATGCAAGGAAAAGTAAAATGGTTTAACAACGAAAAAGGTTTTGGATTTATCGAAATGGAAGGCGCTGACGATGTATTCGTACATTTCTCTGCTATTCAAGGAGACGGCTACAAAGCTTTAGAAGAAGGTCAAGAAGTATCTTTCGACATTACTGAAGGTAACCGCGGACCTCAAGCTGCTAACGTAGTAAAACTTTAATCCAACATATAACAGGAGGTTGCCTTACTTGGTAACCTCCTTTGTTATTCCTTTGTATATTTCCGTTTTACAGAGCAAAAACTATGTGAAATGCGCACTATACAAAGGAGGAATTATTAATGGGATCAGAAGTAAATGATTTTGAAGAAGTGAAATTCCGTGTAGAAACAGCACAAAAAATGGTAGGATCAGCAACAATTTCAATGGATCCAGATACATTAGAGCATGCTACTACTGCTGTAGAAGCAGCTCGCTCTCAGCTTGAAATTATGAAATCTGTTGCAACTGATTTAGATGAGCCATTTTTAATGAATGAGGAAAAGAAATTAAATAAATGTGAGCATCAACTAAACGAAGCAAGACACTAAAAAACATCCAGAGAATTTTCTCTGGATGTTTTTTCATGACAACTGTTCTCCATACTTTTTCAATGTTTCTCCAACTGTACATTGCCGTATACAAAATGAATGGGCATAATATTTACTATTTGTCTTTCGATTATGTTCTCGCAAGAAACATCCTTCACAATACGTTTCTAATAAGTCATTTACCTCTGTAATGAGTTGCTTTTTATCCACCTTTGCACCTCTCTATTCAGTTATTTCTTTATGACTATCAATAACTGTTCCTTCCAATGCTTGCGTAGCTAATTGATGTGCTTCTTTATTTTGTTTTCTAGATATTGGTTCACATATAAGTTTTAATTTCATTTGCTTCGCCTTTTGTTCAATTTGATCTAAATAATGGTTTAAATGCTCATCATAACAAGGCCATTCTCCGGCTAATTGCTGCAGTACAACTTGAGAATCACCGCGAAGTGTGACTGCTTCATACTTAATCCCTAATTCCTCGAGTATATTCATACCGTATAGTAACGATGCATATTCCGCTTCATTATTATCATATATACCTTCTATATATGCATTGCGGCGAATCCGGTAGTTTGTATTTCCTTTTTTATAATACACACATATACCAACGCCAGCTTCTTTCGTTTGCACATCATACCCCCCATCAAAATAAACGAGTATTTCTTGGGGCTCTTCCTCTACTTGCTTACTTAACTTTTTCATCTCTTTTAATGACCATTCTGCGTCCATTTCATCATAAAATGAAATTTCTTTTACTCTTCCTGTTTTCTCAAAATCCTCTGCAAATTGAAGTACTTCTTCTATGTTCATATACTCTGTTGTTAATTCCGTCTGCAATCCGCGCTTCGTTTTATACAACCAATGAATTTTATATTTCATACTACATTCCCCTTATGTAAGACTTCTTATTTATCCGGCTAATTGAAGCCTCACTTTATTTTATTATATTTTATCAAGAGTCACAGTATTATATTCAATATAATCACATACAAAAAGAGCCATCCTATATAAGGAATAGCTCTTTCATCTATTACATAAATCTTTCAAATTGTACTCGCTTATTAATCCAGTACATTACAGGCATACCGATCGCCATTACTACGAATTCACCTGCTGCACATGTTAACCAAGTCCACATAAATGGTAGGTCAAATGCAAGATGAAGTTCAATTGCAATCATAAACATTGTAACCGTAAAGATAACTGTATTAAAAATCATACGAGCCCAAACACCTTTAATAAACCGCATAGAAATAATCGTTGCAACTAATGCAAGAATAGATTGGCCTACTCCAAATACTAAATCATAAGCGATCATAGGTGAGAAAAAGAGATTCGTTAAAAATACACCTAATACAATTCCGTAAATTGCTTTCTTGTTAAATACAACGAGATGATTAAACATCTCTGAAATACGAAACTGTACATTCGTAAAGCCAAATGGCTGAATAAGCATAGAAACAGCAATATATAATGCCGCTAAAATACCATTACCGACTAATGTTCTAATATTCATGACAAAATCTCCTTAGTTTTTTTACGTGGGATGGTTTCGAACCACGTTATTCTTTTTTTAGCAACAAGATTATATTTTACGTGGTAGCCCCTCTTTCGTCAATAGATTTCCTATCATAAACTACCTTTTTCCTTTTAGACAACGTATAATGAAACATATGAAAGATTTAGGAGGTTTCACTTCATGACAGCAACAATTCAAAATGAAAAAGTGATCGTTTCCATTTCTGACAAAGGTGCAGAATTACAGAGCGTTCGCTTAAAAGAAGACAACATAGAATATTTATGGCAAGGTGATTCTACTTATTGGGGACGCCGTGCACCAATTTTGTTCCCAATTGTCGGTCGATTAGTAGATAATACATACTACGTAGACGGTAAACCATATTCATTAACACAACACGGTTTCGCTCGTGATCTTACTTTCTCTGTGAAAGAACAAAGCGAAACAAAGATCACTTATATCGTTACTAGTAATGAAGAAACATTAAAAAAATACCCATACGAATTCGAATTACTCGTTTCTTATGAGCTAGATGGACAAAGTGTTCATGTAACATATGAAGTAAACAATCCTACTTCTAAAGAAATGTTCTTCTCAATCGGCGCACATCCTGGATTCAACTTCCCTTTATTGGACGGTGAATCATTTACAGATTATCACTTATCGTTTAATGGTTCGGAACGCTTAGAAACAAGCGTATTAGAAGGACCTTATCTTTCAAACAAAAAGCAATTAATCGCTGAAAATACGACTGAATTGCCACTTACATACGATTTATTCAAAAATGATGCACTTATTTTTGAACATATGAATACGAATGAAATTTCAATTCGTTCTCATAAACATAATAAATTTGTAAAAGTAGAATTTGATGGATTTCCATTTGTCGGCATATGGACACCAGGGGATAACGCACCTTTCTTATGTATTGAACCTTGGTATGGAATCGCTGATGAAGTAAATCCAGCAAAAGGTTTCAAGGACAAAAAGGGAATTCAATCTTTACAAGCGAATGAAACATTTACATGTCGTTACAGCATCACGATCGGATAACTACTCTATCCCCTACTTCAAAAAATATTTAAGTAGGGGATAATCTTATAATTTGGAGGTTTCTCATTTTGATTGAAGTATATATTGATGGTGCATCAAAAGGAAATCCTGGTCCTTCTGGTGCAGGAGTGTTTATTAAAGGCGTTCAGCCGCCTGTACAATTATCAGTACCACTTGGAACAATGTCCAATCATGAAGCAGAATACCGCGCTTTACTTCTAGCATTAAAATATTGCATTGAGCATAATTATAGCACTGTCTCTTTTCGTACAGATTCGCAGCTTGTTGAGCGGGCTGTTGAAAAGGAATACGCAAAAAATAAAATATTTGCACCTCTTTTAGATGAAGCACTACAGTACATAAAAAACTTCAATCTCTTTTTTATTAAGTGGATTCCAAGTAGTCAAAATAAAGTAGCTGATGAATTAGCTAGAAAAGCTATCTTACAAAATTAACGGGGGTATGAGTGTGAAAAAAGAGTGGATTGCTCCTCTTGCTTTATTATTTGTCTCTTTTATTTGGGGAGCTACGTTTGTTGTCGTTCAAAACGCTATGTCTTTCGTTGGTCCATTTACGTTTAATGGTATTCGTTTTTTATTCGCTGGAATTATTTTATTATTCGTTCAAATTATTTTCTCACAGAAAACTTCAAAACAAGAATTAAAACATAGTAGTTTAGCTGGATTAATAGTTGGGTTCTTCTTATTTGTCGGCTATTTATTACAAACATTTGGCTTACTTTATACAACTTCTTCAAAAGCAGGTTTCTTAACTGGGCTAAGCATTGTTATGGTCCCAATCTTATCCTTTATCTTTTTAAAACAAAAAGCCACCATTTTCATCGTACTTGGTATTGCTGTAGCTACAACAGGTTTGTACTTATTAACAGCTGCTGATTCTTTCCAATTAAATATAGGAGATATACTTGTTCTTGGTTGTGCAGTCGCTTTCGCTGCCCATATTCTTATTAACGGCTTCTTTTCTAAAAAAATATCACCTTTATTATTAAGCACATCTCAAGTATTAGCTGTTGGTATATTTTCTTCTATTTGCGCTTTCTTGTTTGAAGATTGGGAAAAGTTATTTTCAGTATCACTATGGACGAATCAATCCTTTTTATTCGCACTCTTTCTAACTGCCCTGTTTGCAACATCTATTGCTTTTTTCATTCAAACATCGGCACAAAAACACACTTCTCCAACGAGAGTAGCAATTATTTTCGCAATGGAGCCCGTTTTTGCTGCATTAACAGGCGTTCTCGTTGCAAATGAACAACTTTCTATTTCTGCTATTATCGGATGTCTATGTATTTTTCTAGGCATGATTTTTGTTGAATTACCTTCCAAAACAAAAAAAGAAGCGCAGGCTGCGTGAAGTTACGCTTGTAACTTCCGCATAAAAGCCTTAGCGCTTTTTTTATCTGTAATTTCTTCCTCTTTCAATCGTTCTAATAACGCAACGAAATAACTACCATCAAACTGCAATTGATGTTTAATTGTCGCTTCTATTGCTGCGTTCACAATCCCATCAGACGCACCAGTATATCCTTGTCCAAACATAATAAACCCTTGTGCTTCCTCTGATAATTTAAATCCTTTCGTATGTAAGAATGAAAGATAATCTTCTACTGTTTGCATGTTATTCCCACCTACTCAAAAATTCTCCATCTCCTATCATACATGTTTTTACACGCTATGAGAATGAAATTTCTTTGACAACTTTGTAAATCAATCTTCTACTTCTCTTACAATGGAGGATTTTCTAACAATCTGAAGGAATATGTACAGTGGAACTTATTTCATATTAAAGGGGAGACATGATGAAACAAGCACTATTAATTATCGACGCTCAGCAAGAATTAATTGATGGAAATGAGCAAGAAAATGAAGTTTTTCGTAAAACAGAGCTATTATCTACACTAAATATAGCCCTCCAGAAAGCAATAGATTCAAATGCTCTTATTGTTTTCGTAAGAGATATCGATGTTGCTTCTGGTAGTGGCGAAGGATTTGAAGTACATAATCAAATTCAAGTACCCCAGTCTGCAATCTTTATTAATAAAGCAGCAACCAATTCATTCTACGGTACTTCTTTACTTGAACTTTTAAAAGAAGAAAACATTAATCATATTGTTATAGGCGGATGTAAAACAGAACATTGCATTGACACTGCCGTTAGGACAGCAACTGTACAAGGATTTGACGTTACATTAATTAAAAACGGTCATTCAACAACTGATTCTAACGTATTGTCTGCAGAACAAATTATTGGTCATCACAATAAAACTTTACACGGTCATTATAACGTTGATCATTTTTCTATGGTGCGAGATATCGAGGAAGACCTCTTTCAGCCGACTCATGACCAATATCGTGATTAAATTGGCTCAAAAAAGAATCCTTCATTTAAAAGGGTTCTTTTTCATCCAAAAATTTGCGCTGCAATACTATATAGTTCACTATTTCTTTTTAATAACCGATTACTATTTTTCATCATAATTGGTGGTGTATTCACCTTTTTAAAACCAGCAATCTCTAATTCTTTCATGAAATCGTTCTTTCCTTCTGGTACATCCATTCTTAATTTTCCATTATGCCCTCTTGCTAAATCATGTACTATTCTCATTGCCATCTCATTATTTTTAGCAACGACTGGTCCTATTATTTTATTTTCTGGCGTTTGTATACTTATACCGTATCCTACTACATTTTCTTTCGTATCCTTTACAACGACACACTGCTCACTTTGCACAATTCTTTTCTTTAAAAACTCTTTTCTATTTGTTCCAAACGCATATTCATCTATTTTTATTATTTTTTCTAAATCACCCTCTTCATAATTCATCACATAATCTTCATTTCTTACACAATAATCTTTCGCATTGTATGAGTTACATATGTATTTAGAAACATAACTTACTGCCCTAAATCCTAACTTTTCATATAAAGGTTTCCCTTCATCCGTAGCAATCAGCATAATTGGAGTATGAGCTGATACGCTTTTAACGCACGCTTCCGTTATTATCTTTCCAATCCCTCTCCCCTTATAATCTGGATGTACAATCACCATTCCGATAGACGCTAATTTCTCCCCATATAATATTATTGCCGCGCTAGCAATAAGTTCCTTTCTCTCATTCCATACGCCGTATACAATACCTGAGTTAAAAATTGTTTCAACTTCTTCTCTGTTATAATCCCAACCAATATAAGAAGATAATGCTGCAATGTCGCTTATTTGCTCTTTCCGAAGACGCTCCACTCTAATTTCCAATTCAATCATTCTCCCTCTCTTTATCTAGACTCTTAGATTGTTCTTTCTAAATCAGCTTATATACTTTTCCCTTTAACTACCGCATACATATCCTATTTTGACCAGAACTATATGTATGTGATATGACACCATTCACTTAAAAATCAAGTAAAATTAGTAATTAAAACCATGCTGGTGCAACATTATCTATATACAAAATAGTTCTATCGTTATTTTAAATATCCCTGCTAGTAGTGATGTTCTTTACGTAGAAGCTATTTTAGGGTAGAAAGTATTTATCTTACGATTAAAACATTACAACTTCAAATCCGCTACCGACCCACCAATTACAGTAACCGTTACAAGTAACGAAAACATCGTCACCTTTGTTCTAGAAAATCCAGATGAAACACTTCCAAATTTAAATTGCTTCTTTGACGGTGAACGCTTCATTCGCATTACTCCTCGAAATGTACGAAATTACCTTTGGACTTGGATTTGGTGGAAGTAATTGAAACAAAAAAGAGATTGTAGTTTGGTTGAAACCAAATTACAATCTCTTTTTCATTACCTATATCCCACTACGTTGTAACTCGTCCAAGGATATACGATTAAACACCATCTCAAGTTATTTTAGTCGTAATAAGTTGGCCAGCTTCATTAATAGTAACTTTCCATTTCACTCCACTAGCAGTCTTCATGATTATACCTTTACTTGCCTCTATTTCAATATCTCCAAACATTCTTCCGCCAGTCGTCGCTAACCAAGCACTCCCATTTTCCATAGAAGATCTTGCAAAGATACGATTAATTCGAAAACGTTTATGATCTTGAGAATAACCACTTAATGTAATTCTAACTTTATATAACTGACTGGCCTTCATATTCGATATAATTGTATCGCCAACATTTAATGGAACATCCAACGCGATAACCCAACTTCCAGTTGCACTTAATGCATATTCAATTTTAATTTTCTTTGGGCTCTCTCCCCATCCAAAATACATTCCAAAACAATTTAACATTTGTATTGGTTTTTTCGTAAAATCAAGTTCAATGACAACTGGGTTACTATCTGGAACGTCAATATAGTTTACACTTTGTTCATCTATTAAATTAAAGCAATTTGTGAGATTTCCCCATGCCTATCCACTTAAGAATGGAAACACAATGAACTTTCGTTCATATAACCAAAAAACTCTCGAAATATTTGGTATCTTTAAAAATGGGCATACCAAATAAACCTAG